>CANQSM010000028.1 GCA_947626525.1 uncultured Phocaeicola sp.
GCGTGACGGAGGATGGACGACTGTGCGGGAACCGGTTCCGCGGGGATTGCCTACCTTTGTCATGTCAGAAGAAAAGAGGGTGCCTCGGCTGACAAACAGTATGTAAAGATAGTAAAAACCATTTAAAAAAAGAAAGCGTATGGCAAGTGTAGTGAAATTATCCCCAGATACAACATTCCGTGGAAGTGACGTTGGACGAGATGGCCGCGGACATCGAAGAGAATTGCACGGCGACAAGTTCGGACATCCGATTAAAGATTTTATTCCCTGTTCTGATACAACAGTATTTGGCTCTAAGTTCATAGAATTAGAGATAGATAATCAACTCATCATGGAACGTTTCAATCAAAGCGCGTTTTCTGAGCAGAATCTTGTCGGCTATACTCATCAGAGAGTTTCTCATATTGTTTTTGACCTTAGTGAAGAGCTGTATCCCGTTAAGAAAAAGACTCTCGAACAAAGCCTGTCCGATACATCCCTTGTCTGCGCATAATTTCCCTTTGATGTTCTCCAGAAACTTACCCTGCCTTAACGGTTCCCGGTCATCCACATCCACGTTTCCAGGCGTGAACATGAAATTGAGAATTTCCCCACCCCTTTTCATTGATTATCAGATGCAATTTAAATCCAAAGAACCATCCCATGGAACATTTCCCACGTTCGACAAGCCCCTCAAATGTCTTATGAATCAGAATCCGTTGGTTACGACAGACACACAAGGGAGTGGAGTCGACGAAGCTGATTCCGGTACAAGTTCCCGGCAGGACTTTCTTGATGAAAATGGTCAGGGGAAGCAGTACTTCCTTTTCAAGTTCCACGAAACGGTTATAAGACACCGGACGTGGGAAAAGGTGTCTCAGGTGTTTGCACACATACTCCTTGTAATAATGCTTGAAACAGCGGAAACCACCGGAATGAAACAGGATAAGAACAATCATCATCTCTGCATCACTATGCGGTTAGGCTTGTTGCGATACTTGGTCTTCCTGTCTACAATCATATATTTTTCCTGTTGCAATGTAAATTCCTTGCAAAAATCATCGGCCATACAATAAATTTCTGTAATTTTGGATTCTAAGAACATAGTGACAATCGTTTAAATGTTATAATTTGGTGTCAGATGTAAATATCATCCGGATTACAGAGGATATACCTTAGTCTCATCATGGAATGTGTCAGTTTTCGGAAATGAAATCGCTGAAAAAAGTTGCCAAATGTATACTTTTGAAATCAAGTATTAACGAAAATCACTTTTCGTGTCTACTTTTTGACTCTGGTACATTCGAACCAGTACACAATCACAAGAAAGCACATCATAACGCCGCAAAAACACACAACAAAATCCAACAAAAACACACAGCGAATTTGTTGGAAATAGATATTTCACTATGGAGGCATTTGGTGCTGTACAAATCAAAGGCCCGAAGTGGTGTGGGAAAACTACGACTGCGGAACAGCAGGCTAAAAGCATAATCAAACTGCAAGACCCGGACAATCGTGCCGGTTATTTGGCAACGGCGTATACCAAACCGTCCACCTTATTGAAGGGCGATACCCCTCGTTTGATAGACGAATGGCAAGATGCGCCTGTTCTTTGGGATGCCGTGCGCAATGCTGTCGATGAACGACGCCAGACCGGACAATTTATTCTTACTGGCTCTACGGTTATAGAGGATAAAAAGAATAAGGATGAGAGCAATCGGAGAATGCATATCGGAACTGGACGTATTTCGCCGATGACGATGTATCATGAGTCTCTATGAGTCGCAGGAGTCCAACGGCGAAATATCGCTGCAAACGCTTTTTGACAATAAAGATATACACGTATACTTAAAAGAAAAGCCGTTTTTTACGGCTTTTTGTTAAAAAAAAGAAGATGTCGAATTATGCTTCAGCCGGTGCATCAGCGGAAACTTCCGTTTGAGCAACCTCTTCGACAGGCATAGTTGCCGCTTCTGCTTCTGCTTTGGCAGTAGCTTCTGCAGCTTTCTTTTCTGCTACTTTCTTAGCGATTTCTTCATTAACTTTCTTTTCAGCTTCCATGCGAGCTTTTTCTTCGGCTCTTTTTGTTTCTTCATTTTTTGCTTTCAAAGCAGCCAAACTACTTTGTTTCTTACTTTTCCAAGCTTCGAATTTAGCTTGAGCATCAGCTTCGCTGAATGCGCCTTTCTTGACGCCTCCTAATAAATGTTTCATCATGTAAACACCTTCCTTGGAGAGGATGTTACGTACAGTGTCTGTTGGCTGTGCACCGCATTGTACCCAATATAATGCACGGTCAAAATTCAAATCTACTGTGGCTGGATTGGTATTTGGATTGTATGTACCAAGTTTTTCAGTAAATTTACCATCGCGTGGTGCTCTTACATCTGCAATAACAATTGAATAGAACGCATAACCTTTACGTCCGTGTCTTTGCAATCTGATTTTTGTTGCCATTTTCTTTTATTATTTTGTTATAAATGATTTGAATAATGCTAATATCCCGTATTAGCGGTTGCAAAGATACGTCTTTTGGATAATACCGCAAAATATTTCTTTCTCTATTTTGAATTTGTTCTCATGTTATATTATATGTATTTGAGTCATACTACTTTTTTCTTTTAAAAATGGCTAATATAACGTGAGTTCGATGAATTTTAAGTTCTTATTGATTTGGTGATTAGCGAGAATTGTTATAACCTTATAATACTGATTTATAAAGATTTAAAACAATAATCGCCATGATCGCCGAAAGCAAAGCTATAGAAATGTTCTATATGGCAGATGATTCCTGCAAATTTTTTGATGCCATGATGACAAAATATACGCTTAGGAAATAAGGGATCAATGTACTATGTACTGTGGACACACAGCTTGCCTTATTCTGAATTCATCGAACTCACGTGTTTATTTGTTTAATGTCCTGATCCATGTTTCTAATTCATCTGTCCATTGACGTTTGTAAATGAAAGAATCTCTGAATCCCCAACCATGTCCGCCAATAGGGTAGATATGCATGGTTGCCATAACCTTATTGGCGATCAGTGCTTCGTAGTAACGGATGCTGTTAGCCGGAGGCACCGTTTTGTCATCACTGGAAAGAGCAATAAATGCAGGAGGTGTTTCCGGGGTCACTTGTAGCTCATTTGAATATTTTTTTATAAGTTCATCTGAGGGGGATGTGCCCGATAAGTTGTCTCCTAACAAATTTTTTCGAGAACCTCCATGAGATATGGAAGTATCCATGCTAATAACCGGATAAAGTAATATTTGGAAAGCGGGTCTCGTTTCTTTATCGAAGTGGGTGGCTACGGTAGATGCCAAATGTCCTCCGGCCGATGCACCCATGATTCCGATTTTGTCAGGATTGACTTTCCATTCATCGGCATGTGATTTCATGATTAGAATGGCTTCTTGTGCATCACTAAGAGGCACTTCATTATGTCCGTTCGGCATGCGATATTTTAATACGGCAAAAGTGATACCTTGTGCGTTGAACCATGCCGCCATGTCATGTCCTTCATGATTCATGGCAAGATGCTGGTAGCCTCCACCGGGACAAGCTATGATGGCTATCCCGTTTGGATTTGAAGCCGGATAAACGGCCAATGTAGGTTCCGTTATTTTTTTTGGTCGGCTTAGCGACTTTATCTCTTCAGGTTCCGTGATACCATTGCTGTTTGGGGCTCCATTAGGCCATATTTTTAATTCTATTGGTTTTTGTGCATACAGGGATAAGGCTGAGCACATAAAAATTATGTAGATAAATGTTTTCATACTCTTTTATTTGGTCAATTTCATACTGGCTTTAATCATATAGATAATCAAGATAATGTAAATCACTAATGAGAGAACCTGGCTCCATGGATTAGCCAGCCATTCCCCATTAATGAGGTTGATTCCTCCGAAACGCATGGCGGCACTAATCACTCCCATTAATGCTCCTCCTGCTATAAATCCGGAAGCTAAAAGGGTTCCTTTCTCTCCTCGTGCGGTATTTACGGAAGCGTCTTTGCTTCGGGTGGTTACGTACCAGTTGATAGCTCCTCCCACAACTAATGGAATATTCAGTTCCAACGGGATGAACATTCCCAAAGCAAAGGCCAAGGCTGGAACTTTGAAATAAGTAAGGAGAATGGCAATGAAGGCACCAATGCCATATAGTAGCCAAGGTGCGCCAACTCCGCTCATCAACGGCTCGATGACGGCTGCCATAGCGTTTGCTTGTGGAGCAGCTAATTGTCCGCTTGTAAATCCGTATGTTTGATTCAAAATCATGATGACACCTCCAACAGTGGCTGCTGATACCAATGTTCCTAAGAATTTCCAGCTTTCCTGTTTTTGGGGAGTGCTTCCCAGCCAATATCCTATTTTGAGGTCGGTGATAAAACCTCCGGCCATGGAGAGGGCTGTACAAACAACGCCACCCATTACTAAAGCGGCTGCCATTCCGGCTGTTCCTTTTAAACCGACTGCTACCATAATGACGGAAGCCAAAATCAATGTCATCAAGGTCATGCCTGAAACCGGATTGGTACCAACGATGGCAATGGCATTGGCTGCAACGGTCGTAAATAAAAAAGCGATGCTTGCTACCAATAGGATGGCGACTGTGGTATGAAGAATATTTCCCTGCATCACATCAAAATAAAAAAATAACAATACCAGTAACAGAGTGAAAATAGAACCGAACGCAATGATTTTCATTGACAGGTCTTTTTGTGTGCGTTCTACTTTGATTCCTACGTCGTTTTTGCCTTTCATTTCTTTGGCTGCAAGTCCTACTGCACTTTTAATGATACTCCATGAACGGACTATACCAATGATACCGGCCATAGCAATACCTCCGATACCGATACTTTTTGCGTAAGAGCTGAATATTTGTTCCGGACTCATGGCAGAGACCGTGGAAGTAATAGCTGGATCCCACATATTCAACACCGAATCTTTCCATATAAGCGAGATGACCGGAATGATGATCCACCATACGGTAAGTGAACCCAAACAGATGATGGAAGCATATTTAAGTCCTACAATATATCCTAGACCTAAAACGGCAGCGCCTGTATTGACTTTAAAGACAAGTTTGGCTTTGTCTGCCAGTATTTCGCCCCAATTGCATACGCGCGTGGTGAAATTTTCGTTCCACCAACCGAAAGTTGCTACAATGAAATCATATAGTCCACCTATCAATCCGGCAAATAACAATGGTTTGGCTTGGCTACCGCTCTTTTCTCCGGAAATCAGTACTTGGGTGGTCGCTGTTGCTTCCGGGAACGGATATTCTCCATGCATATCTTTTACAAAATATTTACGAAAAGGAATCAGAAAGAGGATTCCCAAAATACCTCCCAGTAGAGAGCTGATGAAAACCTGAAAAAAGTTGACGGTCATTTCCGGATATTTTGCTTGGAGGATATACAATGCCGGAAGGGTGAAGATGGCTCCGGCTACAATTACTCCGGAGCAGGCTCCAATAGATTGGATAATGACGTTTTCTCCTAATGCGTTTTTTCTTTTGGCTGCTCCGGAAATGCCGACTGCTAAAATGGCAATAGGAATGGCTGCCTCAAAAACTTGTCCAACTTTTAGTCCTAAATAAGCAGCCGCGGCAGAGAATAATATAGCCATACCTATACCCCAAAGGACAGACCATAAGTTTACTTCCGGATACTTTTTTCTAGGAGACATGATGGGCTCGTAGGTTTCCCCCGGTCTTAAAGGACGAAACGCATTTTCGGGAAGTCCTGTTGGTTTTTCTTCTTCTTTCATGATTTACAGTGTTTTTATTTATAGTTTATTGGATAAAATTTCCTTTTCGAGAAGATTTGTTTATTTCTTTTTCTCTTTTCCTTATTCTTTAAATGAGTTTTCTGTTTGTTCCTTGCTCTCTATTCTTTTAATGCACCAAAAGTATGAAAAAATATAGCCTCAAACAATGTTTTCTTGTAAAAATACTGTTTTCATCTCAATTATTTATATTACATTTGCACCAAAATTGCAATGTGTAGTTTACAAAAATGACCGATACTATAAAACATCTAGGTACTGTGGAATACATCGAAGGAACTTATATGCAGGTTCGGATTGTGCAAACATCTGCGTGTTCTTCATGTACAGCAAAGGCATATTGTCACTCTTCTGAGAGCAAGGAAAAACTAATAGATATATATGATACAGATACTTCTGGATTCAAGCTTGGAGAGGAAGTTATGATATATGGTACTACTTCTATGGGGATACGTGCAGTGGTATTGGCTTTTGGTATTCCTTTTTTTGTTTTGATTATAGCTTTGTTTGTAGCCTATTCGTGTACCGAGGAAAATGAAATCCTTTCGGGAATGATTGCTTTACTATCTGTTGTACCTTATTATGGAATTCTTTATTTATGTAGGGGCAAATTAAAGAAGAAATTTTCATTTTACATTAAAAACAATAAATAACTAACTAACTTATGAATTTAATTCTGATAGCTGTAATTTCATTGGGTGTCATCGGTTTGATCTCTGCGGTGATCTTGTTTGTGGCCTCTAAGAAATTCGCTGTGTATGAAGATCCGCGAATCGCTCAGGTAGCAGAAGTGTTGCCTCAAGCTAACTGCGGTGGATGTGGTTATCCGGGATGCTCCGGTTTTGCAGATGCATGTGTAAAGGCCGGCTCGTTGGAAGGAAAACTATGTCCGGTTGGCGGCCAGCCTGTCATGGCAAAAGTGGCTGCTATTTTGGGATTGGAAGCTGGTACGGCAGAACCGATGGTTGCGGTTGTACGCTGTAACGGAAGTTGTGAACATCGTCCTCATATTACAAAGTATGACGGGGCGGTTTCGTGTGCGGTAGCCCATGCTACGTATGGAGGTGAAACGGGATGTTCATATGGTTGTTTAGGCTGTGGCGATTGTGCGAGGGCTTGTTTGTTCGATGCCATTCACATGAATCCAGAAACGGGCCTTCCTGAAGTGGACGAAGAAAAATGTACGGCATGCGGTGCATGTAAGAAAGCATGTCCCCGTAACATCATTGAAATTCGTCCGAAAGGAAAAAATAACCGCCGTATGTACGTTTCGTGTGTAAATAAGGACAAAGGCGTTATTGCACGTAAGGCTTGCGAAGTGTCATGCATCGGTTGCGGAAAATGTGTGAAAGTTTGTCCGTTTGAAGCGATCACTTTGGAAAATAACCTTGCATATATCGATCCGGCAAAGTGTAAATCATGCCGTAAGTGTGAGCCGGAATGTCCGCAGGGAGCTATTGTTGCGAAAAATTTTCCACTTAGGAAACCGAAAGTAGAAGCTGCTGATCCCAAATCAGAGAACTCTAAGGCTGAAACTTCTAAGACAGAAGTACTTTCAAACGCTGTACCAAAGATTGATCTCTCAAAAGGGACTCCTAAGGTAGAAGCTTAATTAAATTGAATATTAAAAATTAAAAGATAACAAAGTGAAGACATTTAGAATTGGTGGTGTGCATCCATCTGAAAATAAATTGTCCGCCGGCGAGGCTATTGAAACACTGGCTCTTCCTAAACAAGCAGTGTTCCCCTTGTCACAGCACATCGGGGCTCCTGCTACAGCTATCGTAAAAAAAGGAGATGTAGTGAAGGTAGGTACCAAGATTGCTGAAGCTGGAGGTTTTGTATCGGCTCCGATTTTCTCTTCCGTATCAGGCAAAGTCAATAAGATAGATACGGTGATCGATGCTAGCGGTTATCGCAAGCCTGCTATATTTATAGATGTAGATGGTGATGAATGGGAAGAAACGATTGATCGAAGCACAGAGTTAGTTAAAGATTGTTCATATACTCCTGAAGAGATTGTTGCTAAGATAAAGGACGCTGGTGTGGTAGGTATGGGCGGTGCTTGTTTCCCCACTCATGTAAAACTTTGTCCTCCTCCAGGATGCAAAGCAGAGTGTGTAATTATTAATGCCGTGGAATGTGAACCCTATTTGACAGCCGACCATCGTTTGATGCTTGAGAAACCTGAACAAATCCTGGTAGGAGTAAGCTTATTGATGAAAGCTGCTAAAGTAACAAAAGGATATATTGGCATTGAAAACAACAAGCCTGATGCAATTAGCCTGATGCAAGAAAAGGCTATCGCTTATCCGGATATAGAGATTGTTCCATTGAAAGTGAAATATCCACAGGGAGGTGAAAAGCAGTTAATTGATGCGGTGATAGGCCGTCAGGTGCCAGCTCCTCCTGCCATACCTATCAGTGTGGGAGCCGTGGTGCAGAATGTGGGTACCGCTTACGCTGTATACGAAGCCGTTCAAAAGAATAAACCTTTATTTGAACGTATCGTGACGGTAACTGGAAAATCGGTAAAGAAACCATCAAACTTCTTAACTCGTATGGGAACGCCTATGAGCCAGCTTATTGAAGCTGCCGGAGGAATGCCTGAGGATACCGGTAAAGTTATAGGTGGTGGTCCGATGATGGGTAAAGCTTTGGCTAATACAGAGGTTCCTATATGCAAAGGAAGTTCTGGTGTTTTGCTGATGAATGACAAAGAAGCCTCTCGCGTGGAAGCACAGCCTTGCATTCGTTGTGCAAAATGTGTAGGAGCTTGTCCCATGGGGCTGGAACCTTTTTTATTGGCTACTCTTTCTTCATTGAAAGAATGGGAGAAAGTAGAGAAAGAATATATCATGTCATGTATCGAATGTGGATCATGTCAGTTTACTTGTCCTTCGCATCGTCCGATGCTGGATTATATCCGTTTAGGTAAAGGGACTGTCGGTGGAATCATCCGTGCACGTAACGCTAAAAAATAATTCGACAAAATTATGGCTAATAAATTAATCATATCATTATCCCCGCACGTTCATAGCGGTGACAGTGTGCAGAAGAACATGTATGGCGTGTTGATTGCCCTGATTCCCGCTTTCATTGTATCTTTAATCTATTCTGGTGTGGGTGCTGCAATTGTAACGTTAACATCTGTTGCAGCCTGTGTGTTTTTCGAATGGGCTATTACAAAGTTTATTCTCAAAAGAGAAAAAACTACCATTTGTGATGGTTCTGCTATTATTACCGGTGTATTACTTGCTTTTAACTTGCCTTCCAATCTTCCGCTGTGGATTATTATCGTTGGTGCATTGGTTGCCATTGGTGTCGGTAAGATGACTTTCGGAGGATTGGGATGTAACCCATTCAATCCGGCATTGGTGGGGCGCATATTCCTGCTGATCTCTTTTCCTGTTCAGATGACAAGTTGGCCTAAAATAGGACAGTGGACCAGTTATGTAGATGCAGAAACGGCAGCTACCCCTTTAGCTCTGATGAAACAAGCCATTCACGGTGATACTTCTGCGCTGAGTCAATTACCTTCATCATTTGATTTGTTTATCGGGGCAAATGGAGGGTGCATTGGTGAAGTGAGTGCTGCTGCATTGATAATTGGTTTGCTTTATATGTTGTGGAAGAAGATTATAACCTGGCATGTTCCGGTATCTATTATTGCTACCGTGTTTGTTTTCTCGGGACTGATGCATTTGGTGAATCCGGAGTGCTACGCGTCTCCAACATATCATTTGTTGAGCGGTGGTTTGATGCTGGGGGCAATCTTTATGGCAACGGACTATGTTACCTCTCCGATGACACATAAAGGAATGTTGATTTATGGTGTGGCAATCGGTTTCCTTACAATGGTTATCCGTTTGTTCGGAGCCTATCCGGAAGGTATGTCTTTTGCTATCTTCATAATGAATGCGTTTACACCATTGATTAATAATTATTGTAAACCGAAAAAATTTGGGGAGGCAGTAAAGAAATGAAAAAGTTAGAATCTTCGTTTAAAAATATGGTTATCGTGTTGACTGTGGTAACCGTAATTGCCGGGGCTCTGCTTGGCTATGTCAATCAAGTGACGGCAGAACCGATAGCAGAGGCTAATGCGAAAGCTTTGAGTGATGCGATTGCTGTGGTAATGCCGGAAGGATATGATAACAATCCGGCTGAAGCTCCTGACACTATCAAGTTGAATGGGGTTTCCTATAAGGTTTATAAAGCTACGAAAGGCAGTGAGTTTATTGGTGCTGCAGTGGAATCTTCCGCAAATGGTTTCGGGGGTTCCTTAACCGTGTTAGTAGGATTTGACAAAGATGGAAATATTAAAGATTATTCTCTGTTAAGTCATGCGGAAACTCCTGGTTTGGGTTCAAAAGCTACTGATTGGTTCAAAGCAGGAAATAAGGGAAATATTACCGGTATGAATCCGGGAAAGGGCGAATTGATAGTCAGTAAGGACGGGGGACAGATAGATGCGATAACAGCTTCTACCATTACTTCGCGTGCTTTTTTGAATGCTGTAAATAATGCTTATGCTGCATATGCTGCACAAAACGGACAACAAGTAGATACTCAGACTGGAGCAACTCCAAAAGTGGAAGCCGGAACCGAAAATGCAGAAGAAGCGGAAACAAACGTTGAACAAAATTAAAGAAAGGAGCGAATTATGAATAACTTTAAAGTTTTAATGAACGGTATTGTAAAGGAAAACCCTACATTCGTTCTCCTTTTGGGTATGTGCCCGACATTGGGTACCACTTCCTCGGCTATTAATGGCATGGGTATGGGATTGGCTACCATGTTTGTGCTTATATGTTCGAATGTAGTAATTTCATCCATCAAGAACTTAATTCCGGATATGGTTCGTATTCCTTCGTTCGTGGTGGTTATTGCTTCTTTCGTTACCCTGCTTCAAATGCTGATGCAGGCCTATGTGCCAGCATTGTATGCGACTTTAGGTTTGTTTATTCCGTTGATTGTGGTCAACTGTATTTTATTAGGGCGTGCGGAAGCTTTTGCTGCTAAAAACGGTCCTGTATCTTCTTTCTTTGATGGACTTGGCATGGGACTTGGTTTTACCATGGCTCTGACTCTTTTAGGAGCTGTCAGAGAATTGTTAGGAACCGGCAAAATTTTTAATGTCTCTGTTTTTCCGGAGGATTTTGGAATGCTGATTTTTGTGTTGGCTCCAGGTGCATTCTTAGCATTAGGATATTTGATTGCCATAGTAAACAGATTAAAGAAAGCTTAACCTCTTAAAGAAAAAGTAATATGGAATATATATTAATATTTATTACAGCTATTTTTGTGAACAACATTGTGTTGTCGCAATTTCTTGGTATTTGTCCGTTTCTTGGAGTCTCTAAAAAGGTAGAGACAGCTATGGGTATGGGAGCTGCCGTTGCTTTTGTATTAACTATTGCTACGATTGTTACCTATCTTATTCAGAAATTTGTATTGGATACGTTTGGACTCGCCTATTTACAAACTATTGCTTTTATTCTGGTGATAGCTGCTTTGGTGCAAATGGTAGAGATTATCTTAAAGAAAGTTTCTCCCTCGTTGTATCAGGCTCTTGGCGTTTTCCTTCCGTTGATTACAACAAACTGTTGTATTTTAGGTGTGGCTATTTTAGTTATCCAGAAAAATTTTGATTTGCTGACCGGAGTTGTTTATGCTTTTTCTACAGCTATTGGTTTTGCTTTAGCTTTGATTGTATTTGCGGGTATTCGTGAACAATTGAGCCTTGTAAAGATTCCCAAGGGCATGCAGGGCATGCCTATCGCTTTGGTTGTCGCCGGCTTATTGGCTATGGCTTTTATGGGATTCTCAGGTGTGGATAAAGGTTTGGCTGTATTGTTCGGCATACAAGCGTAAACAGAACCTTTTGTTTTTATAAGAAAAAGTTGTGATGATTTTTATATTCGTCACAACTTTTTTATACTTTTTATATTCTGAGTTCGTTCTATTTAGCTATATTTGCTACAAAAAGGTAAAAGGGAAAATGACCACAACATTAATTGTTCTTGCAGCAACCATGGGTAATAAATACGGAGGATTGAAGTATTTGGAGGGCATTGGCCCTAATGGAGAAACAATACTTGATTACTCAATATATGATGCCGTGAGAGTTGGATTCAATAAAGTCGTTTTTGTCATTAGTAAATACTTTGAGGAAGAATTCAAACAGAAAGTATCAGGAAAGTATGAAAGTATAGTAACTGTAGAATATGTGTATCAGGAGGTTGAAGATGTACCGGAAGCGCTTCGTCATCCCAAACGGACATTATTATGGGGATCGGCTCATGCTATTTTGAGTGGGAGAGGAGTTGTTGACGGTCCATTTGGAGTAATCAATGCTGTTAATTTCTATCAAAGAGAAAGCTTTGAATTGTTGTATCATACGTTACAAACATTGTCGGAAGCTCCGTATCAGTGTTTTATGATTGGATACAAGCTGAGGAATGTCATACCAGAGTCTGGGGGAGTTAATCGTGGAATATGCGACGTAGATGAGGACGGTTATTTGCAAAGTGTGACAGAGCGTCCTGGAGTAGAGCGGATTGGAGGACATCCTATGTATTTGAATGAATATAACAAGTGGGTCAATTTGAATGAAGATGACTGTGTTTCCAT
Source organism: uncultured Phocaeicola sp. (assembly GCA_947626525.1). GTDB lineage: Bacteria > Bacteroidota > Bacteroidia > Bacteroidales > Bacteroidaceae > Phocaeicola_A. The sequence goes on from CANQSM010000028.1 coordinate 12,409, forward strand.
GAATATGTGGGGATTTACTCCTAAGATATTTATACAGCTGATGGAGGCTTTTGATCAATTTATCAAAGAAGAAGGGCAGGACATAAAGAAGGTATTTATTATTCCGGATTTTATAAACGGTATAATACGGCGGGGTATAAAAGTGAAGAATGTTTCTACCTCATCTGTATGGATGGCATTGGTTTCGGCTGATGATAAGATTCAGGCGGTTTTACGTATCAATGACATGGTTCGCAAAGGTATATATCCATCCAAATTGTTTTAAGAAATTACATAAACAAATAGTGTATTATGAAAGAAAAGATTTTAGTAACAGGCGGAACTGGATTCATCGGTTCGCATACAGTAGTGGAACTCCAGCGTAGCGGTTATGAAGTAATCGTTATTGATAATTTATCCAATTCCAAGGTAGAAGTTATAGATTCCATAGCCGAGATAACTGGTATACGCCCAGCTTTTGAAGAGTTGGATTGTTTGGATGAAGCTGGATTGGAGGATGTATTTTCCAAATATGGAAATATTAAAGCGATTATACATTTTGCTGCGAGTAAGGCTGTAGGTGAGTCTGTTCAGAAACCATTGTTATATTATCGGAATAATATAGTTTCTTTAATTAATTTATTGGAGTTAATGCCTAAGTATGACGTTAAGGGCATTGTTTTTTCTTCATCGTGTACTGTTTATGGACAGCCAGATGTATTGCCTGTAACAGAGTCTGCGCCGATTAAAAAGGCCGAGAGCCCTTACGGTAATACCAAACAGATTAATGAAGAGATTATACAGGATACCGTAAAATCAGGGGCTCCGATTCAAGCTATTCTTTTACGGTATTTTAACCCGATTGGAGCCCATCCTACAGCGTTAATTGGAGAACTTCCGAATGGGGTTCCTATGAATCTGATACCGTATCTGACTCAGACTGCAATAGGTATTCGTGAGAAATTAAGTGTGTTCGGGGACGATTACGATACTCCGGACGGTTCATGTATCCGGGACTATATAAATGTGGTAGATTTGGCAAAAGCACATGTTATCGCTATTGACAGGATGTTGGGTAACAAGCAGAAAGAAAAAGTGGAAGTCTTTAATATTGGAACGGGGAAAGGACTTTCCGTTTTGGAATTGATTCGTGCATTTGAAAAGACGACCGGAGTAAAATTAAACTATCAGATTGTTGGACGTCGAACCGGTGATATAGAGAAAGTGTGGGCAAATCCGGAAAAAGCCAATAAGGAATTGGGCTGGAAAGCGGAGACTAGCATTGAAGATACACTTCTCTCAGCTTGGAAATGGCAACAACGATTAAGGGAAAAAGGTATTCAATAAGATATTAATGTCTTTTAATATACAACTCAAAAACATGCGCCCGTTAGAGCGTTTTATATATGTGAATAACCTGAAACCAGGCTTAGATATGTGAATACCTTCGCAAGGACTATGTCATAAAAAAAGACATAGAGCAGGCTAACAAAATGCATAGGAGTTTTGTCGTATTTTATTTCGCGCGTGGTTATGGCTATCCTTCGATGTGAGTCGGAGGATAGTTCCTTTGGAAGCAAAGAATATTATAAAGTAATGGCTTGATAAAAGCAATTAGTGAAAATCTCCTCCAATCCTGCGTTTGTTTTTTTAAATATGCCATATACAGAAGAGCCTGATCCTGACATGGATGCATATAGGGCACCAGCATTATATAAATCTTCTTTTATTTCTTTTATTTTCGGATGTATACGGAACACGCTGTATTCAAAATCATTAATCAGGTTATTTTTCCAGTATTCAATGGGAGTCCGGATAATTTCTTTAATGGATACTGTTGTTTTATGTGGTTGAATATGAGCGAACGCTTCTTTGGTGGAAACAAAGATATCAGGTTTGACAATGACTAATGTATAGCCTTTCAAAGAAAGTGAAACAGGGGAGAAGACATTTCCTATTCCCTCGGCATAGACCGGCCGATTTTGTATGAAAAATGCGCAGTCTGCTCCCAAGGAGGTTGCGAGGTCCTCTAATTCCGGAACGGAAAGTTGTAGTTCGAATAATTCATTTAATAATTTAAGCATGAATGCTGCATCTGAAGAACCGCCTCCCATTCCTGCGCCAGAGGGAATATGCTTGTGCATATAAATATGGATAGGTGGAAGGGAAAATCTATTTTTTAGCAAATAATAAGCCTTTACTACCAGATTTTCTTCCGGAAGACTGTTTATTTGGATGCCTGAACAGTTTAATTTGAAATCATTAGAGGAAAATTCCATAGGGACTACCTCTAATGCGTCTTCTAACGGAATGGGATAGAAGACTGTTTCTAAATTGTGATAACCGTCCGGACGTTTTTCCGTGATGTTTAGTCCTAAGTTGATTTTGGCATTGGGAAATACAATCATGATATCTTTCTTTTATAAATGTCTCCAAATATAGGCAATCTTTTCGGTTGAGAAGGAACATATCTTCTGTTCTTTCTTGTTTTTCCTGCATTTTGTTTGTGTGAGATGGCGTTCCTGCATGTGTTGAATACTTTCTGTGGAGGCAATGTCTGTTTTATAAATAGGAGATTGTCTTTAGGATTCTATAGAAAAAGACGACGCTTCTGGTTCTCTTAATTGTCTTTTTGCCTATCTTTGTAAACTCAAAAAAGCATGGAATTATGGCAGAACAAAGAAAAAAACAGCCAAGAACATCAAATAAGCCTCAGATAATAGGGGATTTGGAACATATACAACCTCAAGCTCCGGAGTTGGAAAAAGTAGTGCTGGGCGCACTGATGGTGGAGAGTGATGCCTATTCGCTGATTAGCGAGATTCTACGTCCCGAATCTTTTTATGAACATCGCCATCAGTTGATATATCAGGCCATTACTACCTTGGCCATTCAGCAACAGCCGGTGGACATCCTAACTGTAACGGAGCAGTTGAAGAAAACCGGTGACTTGGAGGAAGTCGGGGGCCCTTTTTATGTGACTCAGTTGAGCGGTATGGTGGCTTCTTCGGCCCATATAGAGTTTCATGCGCGTATCATTGCCCAAAAGTTTTTGGCGAGGGAGCTTATCACTTTTACCAGTAATATCCAGACAAAAGCTTTTGATGAAAGCATAGACGTGGACGACTTGATGCAGGAAGCGGAAGGAAAGCTTTTTGAAATATCTCAGCAGAACATGAAGAAAGATTATACGCAGATTAATCCGGTCATAAAAGAGGCGTATGATTTGCTTCAAAAAGCCGCGACCCGTACAGACGGTTTGAGCGGATTGGCCAGTGGCTTTCATGCTTTGGATAAGATGACGTCAGGGTGGCAGAATTCCGATTTGATTATTATTGCAGCTCGTCCGGGTATGGGAAAAACCGCGTTTGTCCTTTCTATGACTAAGAATATTGCAGTCGATTCCAAAGTCCCGGTAGCACTGTTTTCGCTCGAGATGAGCAATGTACAGTTGGTAAACCGTCTGATAGTCAATGTTTGCGAGATTACGGGTGATAAGATAAAAAGCGGACAGCTTGCTCCGTATGAATGGGGGCAGTTGGATTATAAAATAAATGATTTGTATGATGCTCCTTTGTATGTAGATGATACCCCTTCTTTGTCTGTCTTCGAATTGCGTACCAAAGCGAGGCGTTTGGTGCGGGAACATAATGTAAGGTTAATCATTATAGACTATTTGCAATTGATGAACGCGAGCGGAATGTCGTTTGGCAGCCGGCAGGAAGAAGTCAGCACCATTTCTCGTTCATTGAAAGGATTGGCCAAAGAACTGAATATACCGATTATTGCATTAAGCCAGTTAAACCGTGGCTTGGAGAATCGGCAGGGGGATGAAGGAAAACGTCCCCAATTAAGCGACCTTCGTGAATCGGGCGCTATTGAGCAGGATGCGGATATGGTCTGTTTTATCCACAGGCCTGAATACCATAAAATCTATCAGGATGCAAACGGCAATGACTTGCGTGAAATGGCTGAAATCATTATAGCCAAGCATCGTAACGGTGCGGTCGGTAATGTGGTGTTGCGCTTCAAGAGTGAGTATGCGCGTTTTCAGAATCTTGATGATGATATGATTATTCCCCTTGGTGAGGAACTAAAAGGTTCGCGCTTGAATGCGGGAACTCCGCCTCCTCCGCCAGACTCTATACCTCCGGAAGGTGTCCCCATCGATGTCTCTTCTGACCCTCTTCCCTTCTGACCCTTGGATAAGAGGTATTCTTAAGCGCCAGTCTATGGAGCGGTAAGTGGTACGCCTGTCATTTGCCATTCCGTAGGCGTAACACTTGGGGTAGCCGTAGGCTTGTGGCTCGGACAGTCGCAGGCCTGTCACTTAGAGTGCCGCAAACTTGACGCTTTGGCAACCGCGGGTATGGCGAGAAGCTGTCCGGAAGCGAGACCTTTTCTATCGGTGTTTCGAATGAAAGGAAGCGGGCGTAGGGAACATCACGGAGAGTTTGAAGGAGCGTCTTTCGGAAAGGTATGGAGAGAGCTTTCGCGGATGGTAAGAGAGACGTGATGGCTCTGTCAGGTCTGTAAACTGGTTCTGGATGTGGATAGGGAAGATGCGTGATTGGCTGAATGGAAAAAATGGCATATTGTTGCTATTGTGCGAAAAAAACTTTGTAACTTTGCACATCTTTTTAGAAATTACATAAAAAACATAATCATATATGAATATCTCTTATAATTGGCTGAAAGAGTACGTTAGTTTTGATTTGACTCCGAATGAAGTGGCTGCCGCATTGACTTCCATCGGACTTGAAGTAGGATCTGTTGAGGAAGTCCAAACGATAAAGGGAGGCTTAGAGGGTATCGTCATTGGTGAAGTGCTGACGTGCGAACCGCATCCCAATTCAGACCACATGCATGTGACGACTGTAGATTTGGGCAGGGGTGAACCTGTACAGATTGTCTGCGGAGCTCCCAATGTGGCTGCCGGACAAAAGGTGGTGGTCGCGACGTTGGGGACAAAGTTATATGCCGGAGATGAATGTTTTACTATTAAGAAGTCGAAACTACGTGGAATTGAATCCAATGGAATGATTTGCGCGGAAGATGAGATTGGATTGGGCACAGACCATGCGGGAATTATTGTATTGCCCGAAGACGCCATCCCCGGAACTACGGCAAAAGATTATTATCATATAAAGAGTGATTATGTGATGGAGGTGGATATCACTCCCAACCGGGCGGATGCTTGTTCCCATTATGGAGTGGCCCGTGACTTGTATGCCTATTTGGTGCAAAATGGGATGCCGACTTCTTTGCGACGTCCGTCGGACGAGGCTTTCCATGTGGATAATGAGGACTTGGACATCGACATCGTAGTAGACAATACAGAGGCGTGCCCGCGATATGCCGGGGTGACTGTAAAGGGGGTGACTGTAAAGGAAAGTCCGGAGTGGTTGCGGAATAAGCTTCGTATTATCGGATTGCGCCCCATCAATAATATTGTCGATGTTACCAATTATATTCTGCACGCTTACGGACAGCCGTTGCATTGCTTTGATGCCAATAAAATCAAAGGTAATAAAGTAATTGTGAAAACGATGCCTGCGGGAACTTCTTTTGTTACGCTTGATGGGGTGGAGCGTAAGCTGGACGGACGGGATTTGATGATATGCGATGAAGAGGCTCCGATGTGTATCGGCGGTGTATTCGGAGGGTTAGAATCTGGAACAACGGAAACGACAACGGATGTATTTTTGGAAAGTGCTTATTTTCATCCGACTTGGATTCGCAAAACTGCCCGTCGTCATGGACTGAACACGGACGCATCTTTCCGCTTCGAGAGAGGAATTGATCCGAATGGTGTGATTTACTGTTTGAAACAAGCGGCTCTGTTAGTAAAAGAATTAGCCGGTGGAACAATTTCGATGAATATTAAAGATGTTTATCCTGTTCCGATGAAGGATTTCGAAGTGGATATCACGTATGGGGAAGTACATTCTTTAATAGGTAAATACATTCCAGAGGAGACTATAAAGAGCATTGTTACAAGTCTGGAGATGAAAATTGTAAAGGAATCATCTGACGGTTTGAAATTGCAGGTGCCTCCATATCGTGTGGATGTACAGCGTCCTTGTGATGTGGTGGAAGATATTCTTCGTATATATGGATATAATAATGTGGAAATTCCTACGACATTGAAGTCAAGTCTTACTACGAAAGGAGAGGTGGATAAATCACAGAAATTACAGAATCTGATTGCGGAACAGTTAGTGGGATGTGGCTTCTATGAGATTCTAAATAATTCATTGACGAAAGCCGCTTATTATGAGGGCTTGGAATCCTTCCAGGCAAAGAATCTTGTAATGTTGATGAATCCGTTAAGTGCCGATTTGAACTGTATGCGGCAGACACTTTTGTTCGGTGGGTTGGAAAGCATTGCTCACAATGCCAATCGTAAGAATGCGGATTTGAAATTTTTTGAATATGGGAATTGTTATGAGTTCCATGAAGAAAATCGCCATCCGGAGAAAACATTATCCGCATATCGTGAGGGTTATCATTTAGGCATATGGATGACGGGAAAAAGAGTATCTAAATCTTGGGCTCATCAGGATGAACCGTCTTCTGTATATGAGTTGAAAGCCCATGTGGAAAATATTTTTTCCCGGTTAGGATTGAGTATGCATGATATGGTAATAGGAAATTTGAGTAATGATTTGTTTGCGGCGGCATTAACTGTCCATACGAAGGGAGGTAGATTGTTGGCGACCATAGGAATGCTTACGAAAAAGATTTTGAAAGTTTTCGATATTGATAATGATGTCTTTTATGCCGATTTGAATTGGCAACAACTGATGAAAGCCATAAAGAACGTGAAGGTTGGTTACAAGGAAATTTCTAAGTTCCCGGCTGTACGCCGCGATTTGGCGCTTTTGCTTGACAAAAAAGTACAGTTTGCCGAGATTGAAAAGATTGCTTACAATACGGAGAAAAGGCTTTTGAAAGATGTCGAATTGTTTGATGTATACGAAGGCAAGAATTTAGAGACTGGTAAAAAGAGCTATGCGGTGAGCTTCTTGTTGCAGGATGAGAATCAGACTTTGAATGACAAACAGATTGATAGAATCATGCAGAAACTCATTGCTAATTTGCAGAGCCAGCTGAATGCCAAATTGAGATAAGAATCACTGTAAATAAAAAAATAACATAAAAATTTTAATCCGATGGGAAGAGCGTTTGAATATAGAAAAGCTACGAAATTGAAGAGATGGGGGCATATGGCCAAGACATTTACGAGATTGGGTAAACAAATTGCTATTGCAGTGAAATCTGGCGGTCCTGAGCCTGAGAATAACCCGACTTTGCGTTCGATAATCGCTACTTGTAAGCGTGAAAACATGCCGAAGGATAATATTGAACGAGCTATTAAAAATGCGATGGGCAAGGATCAGAGCGATTACAAAAGCATGACTTACGAGGGATATGGTCCTCATGGAATTGCTGTCTTTGTGGATACATTGACGGATAATCCTACTCGTACGGTGGCTGATGTGCGTTCCGTTTTCAATAAATTTGCTGGAACCTTGGGAACAATGGGGTCATTGGCTTATCTTTTTGACCATAAGTGTGTGTTTTCCTTCAAGAAAAAAGAAGATGCGGATATGGAGGAACTGATTCTTGACCTGATTGATTATGGAGTGGAGGATGAGTACGATGAGGACGAAGAACAAGGTACACTGACCATTTATGGCGATCCGAAGAGTTATGCTCAAATTCAGAAATATTTGGAGGAACACGGGTTCGAAGAGGTTGGAGGTGATTTCACATATATTCCCAATGATTTGAAAGATGTGACAGCCGAGCAGCGTGAAACTCTTGATAAAATGGTGGAGCGCTTGGAAGAGTTTGACGACGTTCAAACGGTGTATACCAATATGAAGCCGGAAGTAGAGTAATACAGAGATGAAATTTACATATAAGACACAAGGCACTTGCAGTTCCCATATTGAAGTGGAAATGGAAGACGGCGTTTTAAAGGATGTAGTCTTTTGGGGAGGTTGTAATGGTAATCTGAAAGGTATTTGTAAACTGGTAAAAGGAATGAAGGCGACAGAGGTTGTGGAGAAACTGGAAGGTATTCGTTGTGGACATCGTTCAACCTCTTGTCCGGATCAGTTATGCCAGGCATTGAAACAAGTGTTGTCGGAAACCGGGGAAGTAACAGTTTGAAAGCGGTTATTTTGTAGTGCGGGTGTTTTTGTAGAAAGTATTAAGATAGTTGATAACGCGGATAAATACTGAGGAGCAGGTAGATGGAAGCTCTGTGAGATTCAGTATTCATTCGCGTTGTTATTAAGAAATTGTTCTTTTTAAGATTATTGGACCTTTTAATTTCATTTTATTGGTTATAATCTTCTGGAGTAATTTTAATGTTTCCCAATAATGATTGGGAAGCTTTTGAATAATAGTGATATATAAATATCATACCTGCATCCTTGTAGGGCTTCATATCTACAGAGTTTACTACATTTGATTTAATCTTTCCAATAAAAGAGGGATGAGTAACTAAATCAGTCAGTTGTTCATCATCTGCTCCGTGTAGTGAATAGTAATATTGGTATGAAGAATTGGTCTTGTCGTAAACCAAGCTGTCCAGATAAGTATTAGCATCCACGGCTATCGGACATTGCTTTGTCAATTCGCGTGCTTCGCGTGCAAATCGTTCTTCCCGTGTTTCCTGATGGCAGGCTGTCCAAACACTCAGTAACGTACATACAAAGAGGATTCGTTTCATTATTAATGGGTATTTTAAGCGAAGATAGAATATTTCTCAAACATTTGTATCACTCCTTTGTTTAAATTTATATTTTTGTGAAAAAAATAAATAACGAACAATGAATATCATTAGAGAATTCAGACGAAAAGACCACAAACGATATTTAGAAGCTTTCGATATTTTTAAATATATAGGTCCGGGATTATTGGTAACTGTTGGTTTTATTGATCCGGGTAACTGGGCATCGAACTTTGCTGCCGGATCTGAGTTTGGATATACTTTGCTATGGGTCGTTACTTTGTCAACAGTTATGCTGATTATTCTGCAGCACAATGTAGCGCATTTAGGTATTGTTACTGGTTTATGCTTGTCCGAAGCTGCTACCAAGTATACTCCAAAGTGGGTTTCACGCCCGGTGCTGGGAAGTGCTATGTTAGCCTCTATCTCTACATCTTTAGCAGAGATTTTAGGTGGGGCTATTGCTTTAGAAATGCTTTTTGATATACCTATTGTTGTCGGAGCTACCCTGACTACTGTTTTTGTTATGATTATGTTGTTTGCCCATTCATATAAGAGGGTCGAACGCTGGATAATAGCCTTTGTATCTTTTATTGGTTTTTCTTTTCTGTTTGAGTTGTTTCTGGTAAATGTTGACTGGCCTGAAGCCGTTTATTCTTGGGTAACTCCAAACTTTCCTGAAGGAAGTATGCTGATTATCATGAGTGTTTTGGGAGCAGTAGTAATGCCACATAACCTTTTTTTACATTCGGAGGTCATACAGAGCCGGGAATTGAATAAAAGAGATGAGCAAGGCATTAAGAAATTATTGAAATTTGAATTTTATGACACTCTGTTGGCTATGTTGATTGGATGGGCTATCAATAGTGCTATGATTATTCTGGCTGCCGCTACGTTCTTTCAACAGGGTATCCCTGTAGAGGAATTACAGCAAGCTAAATCCTTGCTTGATCCTTTATTGGGGCATGCGGCCGGAATTGTGTTTGCGTTTGCGTTGCTTTTGGCTGGGATTTCATCCACTGTAACAAGTGGTATGGCTGCAGGTTCCATATTTTCAGGCATCTTTAACGAATCGTATAACATTAAGGACATACACTCAAAGACTGGTGTGTTGAGTTCATTGCTTATAGCTTTGTTGATTATTTTTTTCATAGACAATTCTTTTCAGGGACTTATTATTTCACAAATGATTTTGAGCATACAATTGCCTTTTACAGTCTTTTTGCAGGTTTATCTGACTTCATCTAAGAATGTAATGGGGAAATATGCCAATACCAAGTGGAGTGCAGGCGTATTATATAGTATTGCTATTATTGTTACAATATTGAATATCGTGTTACTTTTTAGTTTTTAGTTTAAGCAGAATTATGGAAGAACGGATAGATAAGGCGGTGGAGTTATTTAAACAAGGCTATAATTGTTCTCAGTCGGTTGTCGCTGCTTTTGCCGATATGTATGGATTTACCAGGGAACAAGCCTTGAAAATAGCCGCGTCATTTGGAGGAGGAATTGGACGGATGCGCGAAACTTGTGGAGCTGCATGTGGTTTATTTATACTTGCTGGTTTGGAAACAGGTGCCACAGAGGGTGCTGACAGAGAAGGAAAAGCTGCGAATTATGCTTTGGTACAGCAACTGGCAAGAGAATTTAAAAAAAGAAATGGTGCATTGAAATGTGCCGATTTATTAGGATTATCTGAAAAAGATCCAATTGTTTTTACTCCTGAAGCACGAAGTAATACATATTATGAAAAAAGACCTTGTGTGAAAATGGTAGAAACAGCAGCCCGTATATGGGTTGATTATATGATTGGTGACTTATATAAATTCAAAAAAGACTAATATTTGTTTATTAACTATACTGATAAAGCTTTAAAGTTAAAAAATATATATGTAATATGTTATATAACATGCTAAATATGTATATTTGCATGCGATAAAGAAACACAAGCATTCAATATATGAATGTGGATTAACGTTTAATTTAAGGTATAGAATCATGTTAAAAGAAAAAGCTGGTGTTGTTGCAGGACAAATTTGGAACGCACTGAATGGTACAGAAGGTTTAACTCAGAAACAGATCAAGAAAGCGACGAAAATCGTTGATAAAGACTTTTTTCTTGGAATGGGATGGTTATTGAGAGAAGACAAGGTTGAAATTTCTGAAGTGAAAGAAGAACTTTTTGTAAAGTTGAAATAACTTTGAAAAGTTTGAGAAAATGCAATTGTAATAAAAAGGCGTTGGTATACAAACTATGTTACTAACGCTTTTTTTGTGTCCTATTTTATTTAGGTAAGCATTTTATTGCATAAGTGAGCAGCCTATTGCATAGAAAATTCTGTGCTGTAACCGAAATAATAGGGAACTATTTTCATATCTTTGCACATATTTTTAGTACAGCATTTCATGGAAAAAATACGAAATTTTTGCATTATAGCACATATAGATCATGGAAAGTCGACTTTGGCTGATCGGTTATTAGAATATACTCATACCATTCAAGTAACAGAAGGGCAGATGCTTGATGATATGGATTTGGAAAAAGAGCGTGGTATCACAATCAAGAGCCATGCAATCCAGATGGAATATATATATAATAACGAGAAATATATATTGAATCTTATTGATACCCCAGGACATGTGGATTTTTCGTATGAGGTTTCGAGGTCTATTGCGGCTTGTGAGGGAGCATTACTGATTGTTGATGCATCACAGGGAGTTCAGGCACAAACTATTTCGAATTTATATATGGCTGTTGAGCATGATCTGGAAATTATCCCTGTTATTAATAAATGCGATATGACTAGTGCAATGCCGGATGAGGTGGAAGACGAAATTATAGAACTTCTTGGTTGTAAACGTGAAGAGATTATCCGCGCATCGGGCAAAACAGGAATGGGAGTGGAAGAAATTCTTCAGGCGGTTGTGGAAAGAATTCCGCATCCGGATGGAGATGAAAAGGCTCCTTTGCAAGCTTTGATATTTGATTCGGTTTTCAATTCTTTCAGAGGGATTATTGCTTATTTTAAAATGGAAAATGGGATAATTCGGGCTGGAGACAAAGTGAAATTTTTTAATACAGGAAAAGAATATGTGGCTGATGAAATTGGGGTATTAAAAATGGATATGATTCCTAGGACTGAACTTCGCACAGGAGATGTCGGATATATTATATCCGGCATCAAAACGTCCAAAGAGGTGAAAGTCGGTGATACGATTACACATATCGCCCGTCCCTGTTCAGAAGCTATATCCGGATTTGAAGAGGTGAAGCCTATGGTTTTTGCGGGTGTGTACCCTATTGAAGCCGAGGATTTTGAAGATTTGCGTTCTTCTTTAGAGAAACTCCAGTTAAATGATGCTTCTTTAACCTTTCAGCCGGAATCATCTTTGGCGTTAGGATTCGGATTCCGGTGTGGTTTTCTAGGATTGCTGCATATGGAAATCGTACAAGAACGCTTGGGCAGAGAATTTAATATGAATGTCATTACCACCGTACCGAATGTTTCCTATCAAATATATGACAAGCAAGGAAATATGACGGAAGTGCACAATCCGGGAGGAATGCCTGATCCGACATTAATTGATCATATAGAAGAACCTTATATCAGCGCATCTGTTATTACTACGACTGATTATATCGGTCCTATCATGACATTGTGTCTGGGCAAGCGAGGAGAACTGATAAAGCAGGAGTATATTTCTGGTAATCGTGTAGAACTTTATTACAAGATGCCGTTGGGTGAAATAGTCATTGATTTCTACGATAAATTGAAAAGTATCTCCAAAGGGTATGCTTCTTTCGATTATCATCCGGCAGGCTTCCGGCCTTCTAAGCTTATCAAGCTGGATATCCTGCTGAATGGTGAACCGGTTGATGCATTATCAACCCTGACTCATATGGATAATGCTTACGAACTGGGACGCCGGATGTGTGAGAAGCTGAAAGAATTGATTCCGCGCCAACAATTCGAAATAGCCATACAGGCAGCTATCGGAGCTAAAATCATTGCCCGTGAAACGATTAAAGCAGTCCGGAAAGATGTCACGGCTAAATGTTATGGTGGAGATGTGAGTCGAAAACGAAAATTGCTGGAAAAGCAGAAAAAAGGAAAGAAACGTATGAAGCAGATTGGAAATGTGGAAGTCCCTCAAAAGGCGTTTCTTGCAGTACTGAAATTAGATTAACAATATAATAAGTAACGTGAGCTCGAAATAAAATCAGAAGTATCCGAGCGAAAGTGAAGCTCCGCAACGTACCGCCATTCCTTATCTTCACTCTAGACAGTTAATCCACAAGCGATTATCACAAAGTGAAGAGGGATAAAATATACTCTTTACGGATATAGGAAAGACGCTGGAAAACTGTCGGAGTTTTCGAAAAGATTCTTAAGAAAGTTCCGGAAAACTCCGACAGTTTCGGCGGAGTTTCTTAAGAGTTTTGCCTTATACTTTCTCTTTTGTGGAAAACGCCGGAATGAAACAGGATAAGAATAACCCTAATCCCGGTATCGCTTATGCGGTTGGGTTTGTTGCAACGCAAATTTCTTGCAAAAAATCATCTCCCATACAATAAATTTCTGTAGTTTTGGACTTTGAAAACATAGCGGTAATCATTTAAAGGTTATAGTTCAGCATTATAAATTTAATACAGTTATCTCTATGTCCTTAATAATTAAACGAATAAATTAATCCTTATTTCGAACTCACGTTAAGTAGATGGAGAATGCTAAAGTAACAGATTTGAATTACTCTTTTATTAGTTATTGGATTTACAGTTTCGTTGTTTATCGCTAATTTATCGTTCGGTGAGTATTCGGAATTGTTGAATCAGGCCAAATTAGGAGTATTGCTCGGTATAGTGTAATATCTGGATATTGGTATTCTCGTGTTTCGGTAAGAATTCGGTAAGGTAAAATACAAAAAGATTTATGGAAAAGAAAAGAGAGATTGCACAACTTATTTCTAATCGCTATTACAAATTATCACGTATAGGACTTGATAAACTGGCTGTAGCATTGGTTCCATTTAAGCTGAAGAAAGGAGATAAATTGGTGAATAGGGGAGAAGTATGCAATTATATATACTTTGTTGAAAAGGGGATGATACGCCAATTCTATTTTAAATATAATAAAGATGTGACAGAACATTTTTCTTATGAAGGAGATATGTTGACCTGCATAGAGAGCTTTTTTCTGAGACAACCTTCCCAATTTACGATTGAAACTTTGGAGAATACAGCTTCATGGGGTATTTCGTATAGGGATTGGATGCGACTCACAGATGAATCGAAAGAAATCAATATGCTGTATAGAACAATTTTGGAATACGGTTTGATTTTATCACAACGCAACGCTGATATGTTACGTTTTGAACCAGCTCATGTACGATATAACCGTTTGTTGGAAAATCATCCGCAAATCCTGCAGAGAGCTCCTTTAGTGTATATAGCGTCTTTTTTACAGATGACTCCCGAAACATTAAGCCGTGTACGTTCAGGGCAGCTTTAATGAATAAAGTATTGAAAAGTGAAAAAATAATGGTAAGTATCCAATTTATGGTATCCTCTTTACTTAGGGACAGTCCCTGTCTTAAGTTCCGTTACTGCATGTACATTCCATTGCTCATACGGATATTGATCATGATTTTCACCGGACGGGATGACACTCCAGACATCGTCCTTTCAACAATTTCATTGCCAATTCCTTGTCGGATAATTACGGCATACTGTTTCTTTGAAAAGAAACCCGCCATTGAATGTGACGTTTATCAATGACGGGCAATTTGATTTTTTTTGATTTTATTTCGAATTCACGTTCTTTATGTTTGTTAATTTAGTTATTCATAAGTTTTTCTATTTCTTCAAATTCTTTACCCATATTGAGCCTGTAATAGATCGTATATAAACCATTTAGCCATAGCTCTTTGTTCTCAGGTTTTAATAGACGAGCTTTTTCGTAATATGGTCTTGCATTTTCATAAAATTGTTTGATTTGAGTTTGTTCTTCTTGGTATTTTGGATCATTTAAGTCCGAGGTCGCTTTTTCTCCATATTCTATACCTTGTTGACAATAGCATAATCCTAAATTTGAATATGCTTCTGCATAATTTGGGTCAATTTCTATTGTCTTTTTGTATGCATCAATGGCTTTGTCATATTCTTTCATATTTTGGTAAAGATATCCTTTTACATACAAATAGAATGGAGTTTCCCCATTTTTTGCTATCATATTATTGGCAAATTCTAAGGCTTCATTGTACTTTCCTGTATTAGAATAGTAGTCAACTATATGGCCGAAAAAGAATGAATGATCTGGGAACTTTTCAATGCCTTGTTTCAAGGTGTTTAACCACTTGGCAGTATCTCCTAATGCTTTATATGCTGTAGCTTCAAATTCAAGTCCATATTTTCCATTTTCTTTATCTCCTGCTGCTAGTTGAGAATAGTTTAATGCTTGTTGGTAATTTACCTTTTGAGCTTCAAAATTGTCTTGATTATCTTGAGCCATTTTAATGGCTGCCAAGGTTGCATAGTATGCAATCATATTAATAAGTGTATCTGTCTCCATTAAATTTTCATTCTCCAACATTGGATTTTGAGCAGAATCAATATACATTGAAAAATATTTATAAGCTTCAGGATTCTGGTTCTCATTAAAATAATATACACCTCCATTTATTAAGTTTGGACGTTCCATTTTCATCGTTTCAGCATTAGATTTTCTGAACTTGACTTTTACTTTTCCTTTAGCATCAGGTATTTGTTCTAATGCGTCGCATTTAGTGAAGTATTCAAACATTTTATAGATGCTATTATACATCTTTGTTGTATCGAAAGCTTGTTTTAAATATGCTTTCGTATTTTCTTCTTCACTAATTTTTTTTTGGATGTATCCTGCGACATTCCAAGTGTTTGCTTGGTTTTTGGTTTCATCATTTGTTAAAGCTTGATCAATTAAACTTTCTGCTTGGTCAAATTTTTTGCTATCTGCTAAACTTTTAGCTTCTTTAACGGCTTTGACTTGGGCTAAAGCAATGCAAGATATCATTAATAAAGCAACTGAAAATAATATTTTTTTCATGATTTTAATGGATTAAAATGTTACTATTTATTATTCATTTTCGTTTGATTCTATTGAACTTATTTGGTTTTCATCTATTAATGGCTCTTCTTCACTTTCTGAATTGACTTTGCATACAGAAGCTATTTGGTCATTTCGCTTTTCTAGGTTGATTAGACGTACTCCTTGAGTGGCTCGTCCCATTATACGTACATCTGAAACTTTTAAACGAATTGTGATTCCTGATTTATTGATAATCATTAAATCATTATCATCTGTTACTGTTTTTATAGCGACTAATTTTCCTGTTCTCTCGGTGATATTCAGCGTTTTAACCCCTTTCCCGCCTCGATTTGTTTTTCGATAGTCTTCGATGTCAGAGCGTTTTCCATATCCTTGTTCTGAAACAACCATAATTGACTCTGCTTTCATATTTTTAATGCAAATCATTCCAATAACTTCGTCCATTCCATCTTCATCAAGAGTCATTCCCCTAACTCCTGTCGCAGTACGTCCCATTTCTCGTACGGCACTTTCATGGAAACGAATTGCTCGTCCGTTGCGGTTTGCAATAATGATTTCATTATCTCCATTTGTCATTTTTACAGTTATAATGCGGTCATCTTCACGGATTGTTATAGCGTTAACACCATTTTGACGTGGACGTGAATATTGCTCTAGGCACGTTTTCTTGACAATTCCATTTTTGGTACAAAATATTAAATAGTGGCTGTTGATAAATTCTGTATCTGTTATATTTTTAACTCTGACAAATGCATTGACTGTATCATCAGCATCTATATTTAAAAGATTCTGAATGGCTCTTCCTTTTGAATTTTTTGCTCCTTCTGGTATTTCATATACTTTAAGCCAATAGCATTTACCTTTCTGAGTAAAAAATAACATGGTATTGTGCATAGTTGCAGGATAGATGTACTCAACAAAGTCTTCATCACGTGTTTCTGTTCCCTTAGCTCCTATTCCACCTCTATTTTGGGCTCGGAATTCACTTAAAGGAGTTCGTTTAATGTATCCTAAATGAGAGATAGTTATTACCATTTCGTCATCGGCATAGAAATCCTCTGGGTTAAATTCCTCTGAAGAATATACTATCTCAGATTTTCTTTTATCTCCATATTTTTCTTTTACTTCAATTAGTTCGTCTTTGATTACTTTCTTACATAATTCCTCGTTTGACAATACCTCTTCGTAATATGCAATCTGTTTCATAAGTTCTTCATATTCTGCATGTAATTGATCTTGAAGAAGACCGGTCAATTGTCGAAGACGCATTTCCACAATGGCACGTGCCTGTAAGTCTGATAGTTGGAAACGAAGCATTAAATTTTCTATGGCTTCATTAGGCGTTTTTGCAGCACGGATGATATGTACTACTTCATCAATATTATCGGAGGCGATAATTAATCCTTCTAATATATGGGCCCTTTCTTTGGCTTTTCTGAGATCGTATTCTGTACGACGAATTACTACTTCATGTCTATGTTCAACAAAATATTTAATGCAGTCTTTTAGGCTTAGAGTCTTAGGCCTGCCATGAACTAATGCAATCGTGTTGACTCCGAAAGACGTTTGTAATGCTGTCATCTTGTATAGCTTGTTAAGAACTACATTGGCATTTGCATCTCGTTTTATATCAATAACTATACGCATTCCTTCACGGTCTGACTCGTCATTAGCATTCGAAATTCCTTCGATCCTTTTTTCATTAACTAAATCTGCGATGTATTTTATCAACTCTGCTTTGTTTACACCATAAGGAATTTCTGTAATAACTATTTTGTCGTGTGTGTTTCCCGTTTCGATTTCAGCTTTCGCACGCATGACGACTTTTCCTCTCCCTGTTTCGTAAGCTTCACGAACTCCACTAATTCCATAAATGTATCCTCCCGTGGGAAAGTCCGGTGCCTTTATATATTGCATTAACCCATCTATATCAATATCATTATTATCAATATATGCGATACATGCGTCAATTACTTCTGATAAATTATGGGTCGGAATATTAGTAGCCATACCTACTGCAATGCCAGAAGCTCCGTTAACTAATAAATTCGGAATGCGAGTTGGCATTACAGTTGGTTCTTGTAAAGTGTCATCGAAATTATTTTGAAAATCTACAGTCTCTTTATAGAGATCTTGCATCATTTCTTCACCTAACTTTTTCAAACGGGCCTCTGTATAACGCATGGCTGCAGGACTATCTCCATCTACAGAACCGAAGTTCCCTTGTCCGTCAACTAAGGGGTAGCGCATTGCCCAATCTTGGGCCATTCTAACTAAAGCCCCATATACGGAGGAATCGCCGTGTGGATGGTATTTACCAAGTACTTCACCAACGATTCTGGCTGATTTTTTGTAAGGCTTATCGGAGGTATTTCCAAGCTCCATCATTCCGAAAAGAATTCTTCTGTGAACTGGTTTAAAACCATCTCGTACATCCGGAAGAGCGCGCGCAACTATTACTGACATTGAGTAATCAATGTACGACGTCTTCATCTCTTCTTCGAGGTTTATCTTTATAATTCTATCTTGTTCAAGCATTTAGAATGAATATTAATTATACATCATCGTCATCTATAAAAACTATGCTAAATTACAACAAATTTGTAATATGGTGAAGTATTAAAAGAAAAAAACTCTTAAAAAGGTATGTAGATGATGGATTGGGTATTCTTTTTATCTTTGCATACAATTAAGATTTGGCATGCTATTTGTTAGAACATTTAAGTAGTATTTGGTATGTGGCGTAAGCTTTAATACCCGATCTTTGCAACGAATGATTAATAAAAAGAGGGATAATAAAGTATGAACAATCAATTTTCACAAAAAGTGTCCGATATTCTTGTATATAGTAAGGAGGAAGCAGAACGCTTGCGGAATAACTATATTGGTCCCGAACACTTGTTGTTGGGACTGATCAGAGATGGAGAAGGTAAGGCTATTGATCTGTTATCTAAATTTCATGTAGATTTACAGAGTATAAAAAGGGAGGTTGAATCGTTTTTGGTTGAGCGAGATTTTGATAATCTCGCTTCGAGTGATGAATTAATATTGAATGAATCAGCAGCGAGAGTCTTAAAGTTGTGTATTTTAGAAGCTCGTTTGTTGAAGAGTAGTGTTGCGGATTCTGAGCATATATTATTGGCTATATTGAAAGATAAAAAGAATTTGGCCGCAGAGGTCTTGGAAAGGAATGATGTAAATTATTCTAGTGTATTTGAATTGGCTGCATTAAAGCCAGATGTTAATTCTGGTTTGGGATTTGATGAGGAGGAAGAGGATGAACTGAATGAAAAGTTGTCTTCTGATAAGACTTTTCAACGAACTCATATCCAGCAGGCTCAGCAGAAAAAACCAACTAATGATACTCCAGTTATTGATAGTTTTGGAGTTGATATGACAAAAGCCGCAGAAGAAGGAAAGTTAGATCCAGTAGTTGGTCGTGAAAAAGAAATAGAGCGGATAGCACAAATTTTAAGTCGTCGTAAAAAAAATAATCCTATACTTATAGGAGAGCCTGGAGTGGGTAAATCTGCTATTGCGGAAGGACTAGCAATTAGGATTGTGGAAAAAAAAGTTTCTCGCATCCTTTTTGATAAACGTGTCATAGCGCTTGATATGACTGCTGTCGTAGCTGGTACGAAGTATCGTGGGCAGTTTGAGGAACGTATTCGCTCTATTTTGAGTGAGATGCAAAAAAATCCCAATATAATTCTTTTCATTGATGAAATTCATACGATTATTGGTGCTGGTTCTGCACCAGGATCTATGGATGCTGCCAATATGTTGAAACCGGCTTTGGCTCGTGGGGAGATACAATGTATCGGAGCTACAACGTTGGATGAATTCCGTAAAACGATAGAAAAAGATGGGGCCTTAGAACGTCGTTTTCAGAAAGTTATAGTAGAACCAACCACTTCGGAAGAAACTTTACAGATATTGAATAATATTAAAGGGAAATACGAAGAACATCATAATGTAATTTATACGGATGCTGCTATCAAAGCATGCATTGACTTAACAGATCGGTATATAACTGACCGATGTTTCCCAGACAAGGCTATAGACGTGCTGGATGAAGCTGGATCTCGTGTGCATCTGATTAACGTAAATGTTCCAAAAGAAATAGAAGAGCAAGAAAATTTGATAGATGATGCCAAGAGGAAGAAAAATGAAGCTGTGAAGTTCCAAAATTATGAATTGGCTGCAAGTTTCCGTGATAGAGAAAAGGTGTTAGTAACCCAGCTTGAAGTTTTAAAACGTGAATGGGAAGAACGCTTGAAAGAAAATAGAGAATTGGTTGATGAAAAACAGGTTGCGGAAGTCGTGTCCATGATGTCTGGGGTTCCTGTACAGCGTATGGCTCAAGTGGAAGGAGTACGTCTGCAAAATATGAACGCAGATTTGAAATCAAAAGTAATAGCTCAGGATGCAGCGATAGAGAAACTTGTAAAAGCTGTGCAACGAAGTCGAGTTGGTTTGAAAGATCCGAACAGACCAATAGGAACATTTTTGTTTTTAGGCCCTACTGGAGTAGGTAAAACATTATTAGCGAAAGAACTAGCTGAATATATGTTCGGTTCTTCAGATGCATTGATTCGAATAGATATGAGCGAATATATGGATAAGTTCACAGTTTCTCGTTTGGTGGGGGCTCCTCCTGGATATGTGGGGTATGAAGAAGGAGGACAATTAACGGAAAAAGTGAGACGTCATCCTTATTCCATCGTGTTACTTGACGAATTGGAAAAAGCGCATTCGGATGTGTACAATATCCTGCTTCAAGTCATGGATGAAGGACGTTTGACTGATAGCTACGGCCGGACAGTTGATTTTAGAAATACAATCATCATTATGACTTCCAATGTAGGTACACGCCAAGTAAGGGAATTGGGACATGGGATAGGCTTTGCCAACCAGAATACTGCAAGAGAAGCTGAACATTCAAGAAATGTCATTATGAAGGCTTTGAATAAATCTTTTGCTCCGGAATTTATAAACCGAATTGATGAAATTATAACTTTTGATCCGCTGACAATGGAGGCTATCAGTCAGATTGTTGATTTAGAATTGAAGAGTGTGGCCAAACGCTTACAGACAATGGGTAACTATTTAGTGGTGTCAGATGCTGCGAAAAATTTTATAGCTTCTAAAGGATATGATATGCAATATGGAGCTCGTCTGTTGAAGCGTTCTGTCCAAACTTATATAGAAGATAGCATTGCGGAATTGCTTGTTCAGGGAAATATACCAGAGAAAGCTACAATTATGGCGGATGTGGATCCGGTAAATGAAGAAAAATTGAAATTTATTGTAACTGAAAACGAATTATAAGCTAAATAAGCTCTTTTATTTCGGACAAAATGTCAGATAAGTATTTGTCTGGCATTTTTTTTGTGTTATAATAGCCAAAACAAATTATTAAACTAAAATTATTAATAAAATTATGCAAAAAGGAAATATTGGGGTGACTACCGAGAACATTTTCCCTGTGATAAAAAAGTTCTTATATAGCGATCATGAGATTTTTCTTCGTGAGTTGATTTCCAATGCTGTTGATGCCACTCAGAAGTTGAAAACCTTAGCCTCTAAAGGTGATTTTAAAGGTGAATTAGGAGACTTGACGGTTAAAGTCAATGTGGGCAAGGATACGATAACCATATCTGACAGAGGTATTGGACTTACTGCTGAAGAAATAGACAAGTATATCAATCAGATAGCCTTTTCGGGGGCCAATGATTTTCTGGAAAAATATAAAGATGATGCTAATGCGATTATAGGACACTTTGGTTTGGGTTTCTATTCCGCTTTTATGGTTGCTAAGAAAGTAGAGATTATTACAAAATCCTATCAGGAAGATGCCAAAGCCGTGAAATGGAGCTGTGATGGAAGTCCTGAATTCACCATAGAAGAAACTGATAAGCTTAGTAGAGGTTCGGATATCATTCTTTACATTGATGATGATTGCAAAGAGTTCCTTGAAGAGGGAAAAATTTCTTCTTTACTGATGAAATATTGTCGCTTTTTGCCTATTCCTGTGGCTTTCGGAAAGAAAAAAGAATGGAAAGACGGAAAGCAGGTTGAAACAGAAGAGGACAATGTAATCAATGACACAACTCCACTGTGGACCCGTAAGCCGGCAGAATTGAAAGATGAAGATTACAAAGATTTCTATCGTAAGTTGTATCCGATGTCGGATGAACCTCTTTTTTGGATACATTTGAACGTAGATTATCCCTTTAACCTGACGGGAATACTTTATTTCCCTAAAATAAAGAACAACATCGATTTACAAAAGAACAAGATTCAGCTCTATTGCAACCAAGTGTATGTAACGGATTCGGTAGAAGGGATTGTTCCTGATTTCCTGACATTAATGCATGGCGTTATTGACTCTCCGGATATTCCGTTAAATGTTTCCCGTTCTTATTTGCAAAGCGATGCGAACGTAAAGAAGATATCAACTTATATATCCAAGAAAGTCTCCGACCGTTTACAGTCTATCTTTAAGAACAATCGGGCAGATTTCGAATCAAAATGGGATGATTTGAAGATTTTCATTCACTACGGAATGTTGACGCAAGAGGATTTCTACGACAAA
This sequence comes from uncultured Phocaeicola sp., assembly GCA_947626525.1. GTDB lineage: Bacteria > Bacteroidota > Bacteroidia > Bacteroidales > Bacteroidaceae > Phocaeicola_A. The sequence continues at coordinate 34,817 of CANQSM010000028.1, forward strand.
GCCAATAAGTTTACTTTACTCAAGGATACCGATTCGAAGTATTACACTTACGATGAATACACTACGTTGATAAAAGAGAATCAGACGGACAAGAATGGCTTTTTGACTTATTTGTATTCAAATGACAAAGAGGAACAATACAGTTATATTGAAGCTGCCAAGAACAAAGGATACAATGTGTTATTGATGGATGGCCAGTTGGACATCGCATTGATTGGCATGATGGAGCAAAAATTGGAAAAGGCTCGTTTTACACGGGTAGATAGCGATGTGACAGATCGGCTTATTGAAAAGGAAGATGCCAAGGAAATCGCTTTGGAAGCAGAAAAACGGGAGATTCTTTCCTCCATATTCCGTAGCCAATTACCGCAAATAAACAAGGTTGAGTTTAATGTGGAATCTCAAGCGCTGGGTGAAACGGCCAGTCCTATATATATAACTCAGAGCGAATACATGCGAAGAATGAAGGAGATGGCCAACATTCAGGCGGGTATGAGTTTCTATGGAGAAATGTCTGACATGTTTACTTTTGTAGTGAACGTGGACCACCGCTTGGTAAAGGTAGTTCTGAAAGATTTCGAAGAGAAATGCAATGCAGATTTGGCTTCGATAAACGAAGCTATCAAAGAATTTGAAAATCACCATGTGGAGTTGAAAAAAGATCAGGAAGGCAAAAAGGATGAGGATATCTCAGTAGCCGAAAAAGATGAAGTAAGTAATGTGGAAAAAAATATAGCATACCAGAAATCGAAAAAGGAAGCTATTTTAGGTGAATATGCTGCTAAAAATAAGATGGTTCGTCAATTGGTTGATTTGGCTTTATTGCAAAATAATATGTTAAAAGGTGAAGCACTAAATAATTTTATTCAACGAAGTCTTGAACTGATTTAAAGGATGGTATTGAGAGTCTATGATGTTTAATTGTGTAAGTAGATGTTCATAATTAGGGATATTCAGAATTTAGTCAACTAATTATTTGCCAATATGATAGATATTTTGTAACTTTACAAAGA
>CANQSM010000029.1 GCA_947626525.1 uncultured Phocaeicola sp.
CTTCCGCTTGGTCTGCCCGATAATTTTCTGCAAATGCACCAGCTGTCGCTTCCGCACGGTCTGTCGCATACCAACCAGTGGCATAGTAATAAACACCACGCACAATGTTTGTATAATTGACATTGGATAAGAATGTATCCGATGACGTGCCGTCGTCAGGTTGGCTTGAACCTGTGAACTCTTTGACTTTAATGTTCACGATTTCATCGCCCCAACGTCCGTTTTTCTCTGCACCTGCAATTCGGTCGGAAACACGGGGAGCCGTTAAGATTTCCACCGCTTTCGGACGAATGTATGTCAATGCACCCAACGGAGCATTCAAGTTCGGGGTCGTGATAAGATTCATATTTTGGCTGTTTTCCACGCCGACAATCCCTTTGTTCATCACACGGGCAAGTAATTCTTTGTTTGCCACATCTGCGATTGATTTTTCATTATTAACTTTAATTTTTACCATTTCTCAACTCCATTAAATGCAAGCGATTTCAACAGTTTTACCAGCTTCGCCACCAGTGATAACAATCCAGCCAGTGTCAATGTAATTGTCACTTGCGGATTCGCCAGTTTTGATTTCGCCCGTTGTTTTGTCAACAAGCACTTTATCATTCGGATTCGCATAGTTTGTCAATACTGCGTAGCAAAAGCCTTTTTTAACAACGGCGATTTCTTCGCCTGCATTGATTGCCAATGTGTCCGTTCCAGTCAGATTCGCTTGAAAACGTTCCATAATAACAAAACCCTCTACGGCTGTTGCGTTATCATTTGTGCCGTAAACGGTTAAATTACCACCTTTCCCGTCAGAAAAACAGAAACCGCCTGCCTTTACGTCTTTACCTGCAAACTTAGGTAATTTTGTGACAGGATTCAGGCGTGATAATGTTCCGGGTACCCCTAATGCGGGATATAAATTAACACTTTTTTGAAAAGCCATTTTTTCTACTCCTTTAAATGTTATATTCTACTTCATCAGTGATTTCGGCATTATATGAGAAACCATTGTCAACACGGCTACGAACCGCGGAGCAAGCTTTCAACATAGATGCTAATTCATTGATATTCTCATTACCGTCCATATCAACACCCAAATGATTCAAGGCTTTGACATAGATTTCTTTTTCGCTCATTCCGAACGGATTAAAATTTCCTAAAACACCGCAAGCTTCATTATAAGCTTTTTTCAGTGATTGAGCTTGTTTTTCCTGCTCGGCTTTGATTGAATTAGATATTTTGGAATAAAGAGCGTCATAATTCATTGCCTTTGCTTCGGCTTTTTCTTCCTCTTTATCCTCTTTGTCTTCGGTTTCCTCTGTGGTATCTTCGTTTTTACATTTGTTATCCTCTTTGGATTCCTCAGACGGATTATAAGCTAATTGCTCCGCCAGCTTTGCGATTTCTCGGACTTTTTCATCTTCACCGCCTTCAAAATCTTCATTAGCTTTCCCTGCAATAGCCATAATTTCACGAATAATTTCTCGTTTGTCTTCGTTTTCGGTGATGGACGGTGCGTGTGTTGCTTCCCCGTCTTCCGTTTCTTTGGATTCTTCTTCAAAAAACTGGTCAAGGTCAATTCTCTTGCCGTCCAATTCAAGAACCGCTGTATTTTTAGTTTTAGCTTTCGCCATTTCTTCTACTCCTTTTTGGTTTAAAATACGGACATCAGAGCCACATCTACCCTTGTCAACTACGGCAAGATGATTGCCTTTAATGTCTTTCGCAATAAAATCATAACTCGGATTGTCCGATTTTGCAAATCTGTTATAATAGCTCGTTGATAATTCTTCTTTTTCGTGATTTTCAATCTTATCAATCAGTGTATTGCCTGTAATCTTCAACGGCGCATATAACATCCCATCTTCAATGTACACGTTTTCGCCGACTGTTCCCTCTTGAAAATCCTTTGCGTCTTTTCCTTCCAACCCAAGCCAAGTGTGGTCATCGGTAATCGGTAAAAGCTTAAATGTATCTTTTGCCTTTTCCAATTCATCACGGGATATAAAAACTTTATAGACTTTGTCAGGGTCAACTTCCACCCCGTCAACCGTATCTTCACCGTCCGCCAATAATTCGCTTCCCAGATACTCCAAAATCCCTGTCTTTAATATCGGTGATTTTTCAATGAATAAATACCCGTTTTGGTCTTTACTCCGAAAACTCGGCATTATATTATTTATTTTTAACATCTTCTTCTTCCTTTCGTTAATCTTTAACAACCTTATAAGAACCGTCATTCAGTTTTTCAGCGTGATACCCTTTTAATACAAAAACAGGTGAGGCATCACATCGGCAATTCACGCGCTGGGACGGTAACCCTCTATGTCCGTAGCTGTCAATAATCGGGTAATTTTCCACATCGTCCCATTTATATATCTTCCCTTGTAATTGCTTATGTCCGCCGAACCCAGTTGACACTCTTTCATCTTTTACCGTTTCCCACATAAAGTACTTTACGCCAGCTTCCCGTTGTGTCAATTCATTCAATGCTTGATTCGTCTTTGCCGTCTGGTCTCTTGCAATTCTCTTTATTCTGTCCTGCGAAATGTGTGTCTGCTTATTTAAATCCCGTTCCAACTGGTACCACCCTTGCCCTGTTGTCATTGAATCATATACAATATTTTCAATATTCGTTAACGTCTGTGTGGTCGTGTTCTTTATCAACTGCACATTTCTTCGCACCATTAACTTCAACGCATCACTATACGCCTTGTCATATTCAATCGCAATCGGCTGTCCTGCCGTTTCTTCAAGCCCCTTTAAAACCGATGATTCGGCACTCTTTGAGGCAATTTTAAGCCATTTATTGACAATTTTTTCGGCATTCCTTATCAAAATCCTATACTTTGAGTTTTTATAAAGCGATAAAACACTTATAACGGGATTCGTTGCCTCACCGACAACAGCATAATTTTCTTTTAAATCCTTTGTTAATCGCTTTATGAACCTGTCAATCTCTTTGTTTAATGCTTCCCGATAATAAATGTCTGCGTGCTTTGACTTCGTCATTCCCTTGCCTTTGTAATATCCTTTAAGGGATTTCTTACGTTCATCAAGCCATTTTTCTTTCTCTTTTGAAAAAAAATCATACATACCTTATAATAATTCCTCGCCAATATCAAAAATATCTTCGTTCTGTGAATGCTTCTTCCGTGCCTCTGTGAATGCAATCCGTGTTTTTCCTTGCCTGTCAATATAAGTATCTTTTCCCAAAATGTTCAAAATACTTCCCGATGAGGTCACTGTTCCTGCTCTTTCGCTAAAATACTCTTGTTCTATCTCGCCAAGCTTCTTTTCCAAAAACCAAGTCGGAACACGTCCGCCTTTGATAAGTGACTTCGGAATAAACATCATATGCTCAACCGTTTTTACTCCGCCTGTCATTTCTTCTGTTGTCTGGTCATATCTTCCCGTGTCAACATTTACTTTGATTTTGTATCCAACTGCTCTGTCGGATTCATAATCCTTTTTTTCGGGCAATGACAACCCTTTTTCTCTTTCTGCTTCTTCCTTTTCAATATCTTCAATGCTTTCGGCTTCCGACATTGCCTTTTCGCCTGCTTCGGTCAATGTTCCGTCATCTTTAACCCATTTCTTTTGAACCCAACCACGTTTGCCGTCTTTTTCAATTAAAAACGCCTTTGAGGTCTCTTGAACGACATTAAAATCAGCACTTGCTTTTTTCTTCTCTGTCTTTGCTTTCTTTTCTTCATCGTGCTTTTTTTCTCTTTCGTTCCATTCATCAAGTTTCTTTAAAAGCTCTTTTCCTGCTTCTTCATCCTCATCTTTCCAATATTTTCTTTCAAGCTCTTTTATTTCATCGCCAAGCTTTTCCATTTCTTTTGCAAATGAACCGGATCCGAAATGTTCCTTGATTTGTCTTTTGCTTGTTAATGGCATCGGAGTTTTTGAAATGCGTTCCTTTACCGAACCGCTTCCACTCGTAAACTTTCCGTCTTCATCTCTCGGGTGGTCTGCTTCCTTGAAATCCGCATTCTCTGTAATAATATCATCATAATCTTCAAGCCCCGCTGTTTCCGTGTCAACTTCTAACGACTGCATTCCCAACTCTTTATGTCCTTTCAGCCAATCAAGAGCCTTGTCATTTGCAACACCCAATTCAACCAATGACTTCGCCATTTCAACATAGCTTCTTATATTTTCGCTTCTTTCGCTTTCGTTCGGCTGTTCAAGCGGATTAAATAAGAAATCGGTAAACTCTTTAAACTTTCCGTCTGTCTCTTTACCGTATGCAATACCTAACATTGTCAATAAATTGTTCTTATTGCTTTCCTGTATGCTTCTTATACGGTCATAAAAGTTCTTTCGTTCACCCTCTAATGTACCGCTCAACCCTTGCGCTCCCTTTCCAAGCAATATTGATAATGTAATGTCCGTTTTTGCCGATAATAATTGATAAAAGAACTCGCAATTTTCCGCCATACCACTGATTGATGTTGTTAATTGCAATACTTCTTCCGTGTCCTTTATCGGGTATATGCTCATGTTGTCCTGTAATAAACTCATAACTTCAAGCCTGTTCTTGAAGTTATAAACCCCTTTACCGATAAAGTTTTCTTCGCTGGTTTTTAAATATACCATTCTAAACCGATTTATAATATTCGCCAAGCCTTGACTTGCAAGGTTTGAATTCGCTACATCTTGCTTGATTAACAACGTCAACGGCATACCAAAATATAAGCATAACGGCTTCATAACAAGTTCAGGCACGTTGTCTTCAAACTTTAAAAAATGGCTCTTATGAACTGTTCCTAATCCCGTCACATACCAATACTTCGGATTCATATAATCCTCTTTGGCTGGCTCGGACGTGTTTACCTCAATGGCGCTCATATTTATCGGGTCAATATGAACGAATCCCTTGAACTTGTTCATATCAACATTTTTTAAGTTTAATTCCTGCGTTAAATCATCTTGCCCGAAATCCATATATACAAGGCAACCACCGCATACATAATTACTCCGAACCGCCTTGACAATCGTTTCATATACATTATTCTTTTGAACGGCTTTCCTTAATACTTCCTTTTCTTCATCATTTAAATCGGGTATTTCACCGCCATTTGCAAACGGAGTTTTGGATAACACATTATAAATCTTATTCAATATCGGGTCTTGCGCCAACGCATAACATTCATAATAATCAACATTTTGATAATTATAAAAGCTCAACTGTGACGTACCGTATCCCGAATTGATTGACTGCAACGGATTTATCCATTGATTGCTTATCTTTGCCATATGCTTGTTATACATCGGCAACGCTTTTTCGGCTCCGATATCCCTTGCGCCGTGTTCCAAACGAAACTTTGCAATCGTCATCGGCTCTTCAATCTTTATTTGCTTTTGGCTCAATAAAGCGGTATAGTTTTCCGCTTGCTTAACTTCTTTTTGTTTCTTCTTGAAAAATCTAAACATTCGTTCTACTCCGTTATGATAAAATAATATAACTTATATTATAACAAGTCAAATCCGAAAAGCCTTGCGGAACTCATTCCAATCAGGCTCCACACTTCTTTGTGCTTGCTTCAAGCAATAAATCAAGCAATCAACGATACCGTCATTTGTCTCTTGCTTTCCGCCTTTGAACCCCTCAAATTGAACCGTTAATTCAGGCATAAAGCTTGCATATTCAGGCAACCAAACAAACCCCGAATCCAATTCGGATTCAATTTCAAGAAACCGTGTGTATTTATCCGCTACCACTTCCCTTTTTAATGCCGAATTATGCACGGTCGGATTTATTTCGCTTACAGGTATTCCCTCGCTTCTTAACTGCTGGATTAAACTTATACCGCTTGCCTTGTTCTCAATGTAAACCCCTGTAAACGGACTTGTCTTTCCGTATTTCTCTTTGGCTTGCAAATAAAAGCTCAATAAATCCCGTTTTAAATCTACAAATGTGACATTCTTTGAATATACATCAAGAATATATTTATCTTTGCCGTCAACTCCCATAAGCATAAATGCCGTGTCATCGGCGCTTTTCTTCTCACTAAATGCTGTATCGCAACATATATAAACCCTGTTGAACCTGCTCGGCGGTGTCGTGTACCGCTTAAACTTGCCCATTTTAATGAGATTACCGGATTCCGTGTTCGGCATTCCCAGCCAAATATGCTGATACTTCGGGTAATTTATCTCTTTACAAGCTTGCATTTCATTCAATGCGGCCTGTGTTATAAACGGATTATCCGTATAATTCATTTGTACGGATATACAATCCTTATCGGGCTTCTCAACAAACATCTGATAAGTCGCATCGGACTTTAAGTTCGGATTGAATGTCACCCATATTTCGGAACCCTCTGCACGAATGGTCGGCTTTAAATTATCCCAGCTTTCTTCGGTCACAGAATCCGCTTCCTCCACCCAACAATAATTTATTCCTTCCATTGAACGTATTTCACTTATATTCATCTTCAATCCCTTAAAGATAAACTCGGAACCGTTCACGCAACGAATGCTATCTTGCGTTGATACAAAAAACCTATCAAAACCCATTGAATGAATACAATCATCAAGTAACTTCTTCACAGAGTCCTTAATCGATGATTGTATTTGTCTTGTGCATAATATACGGCTTTTCTTTTCAAGCGCCTTTAATAACAGGCATCTCGCTACACTATGCGACTTTCCCGATGAACGACCGCCATATAAAACCTTATATCGGCTCTTTTCCGTCAACAGAAACAATGCTTTTTTCGGCAACTGTATTTCCATTCTCTACACCCTTGACAACAATATCAAGATTTATCGGATTTCCACCAGATATTACATCAACGATTTGTTTCGGATTCTCTCCCATTGTATCTCTTATAAACTCCGCTGCTTTCGTCTTCCCTTTAATTGCTTCCTTAATTTGTCCGATTAAGATTGCTTCTCTGGTCGTTTTCTTTCCGCCGTCATTTGTTTTAAGCTCTTTTTCAAGCAATATTTCAAGCATTGCTTTGAATGTCTTTTTCTCTTCTCTTGCCTTTGCCGATGCTTTTCCTGCCTTTGAGGCATTAAGTCGGCGTTGTTCAGGGGTTAAGTCTTCATTCTTTATCAGATTATTTATGTTTCCGCTAGGCATTTTTTATCCTTTCTTAATTTTTTCGGATCCGATTTTTACTTCTTCTCTTATCAACTTCGGGCAAGCAAGATTCCAATCAACACGATGATGAATCCTTAAATCTTTACTTCCCATAGTATTAACCTTTACACAATTCGGTGCAACGATAACCGAATAAAAACTCTTTACATAAGTTCCCGTGTCTAAATATATATCGGTTAGCCCCCCCCTGTTTTGTTGGGTCTCTTGTTGATGAACGCTAACATCGCTTATCGTAAAAAACAGTTTTCCTCTTTGTCCCTCATAAACACTTGCGGATAAATCTTCATTGATTGAACCCATAAATCGGATTCTTCTTTTCGTCTTAAAGAAAAAAGTATTCATAATCTTTCTTTTAAATGATATGTTATCAAATCCGCCTGCTCCACCGATAAAATCACCGTCTTGACACCGCGCGAAACAATCCAATATCGGTGTATTATACAAATAATCAAATGATGCCAATATACAACTGTTTAAATCCTCAACTTTAAAGCCCTTTAAAATCTCTTCAATTCCATCCGTGTATACCCGTCTAAAAGAAAATCTGTTGTAATCGTCATCAAGCACGCAAAAAACATCAACCCCTTTTTCTTTTGCCATATCAAATATTGCGTTTCTTGCGAAAACAACACAATTCTTTTTCCCGAAATTGTCGCACATATCAACATTAACATCTTCTTTGTTGAATAAAATTACCTGCTTTCCGTACAACCTTTTATATTCTTCGATTTCAGGGTCATCTGTGCCAACAACCAAATATATATCGCCATTATACCCGCCTTCTCTCAATGTCTTGTATGTTTCAACATTGTTCGCTCTCTTATATGTCGGTATAAAGATGCAATACTTCATTCGTCACGCTCCGACAAAAACACATTCTCAATAAACTCATTCAACTTAATGTATCCGTTTTCTACTGCCTTATTAAAATCAATTATGACAAGCGCCAACTTTTCCATTAAGTCCTTTACTTTTTCATCTTGATGCGCATAAAACTCCGCTATTTTATCGTAGCGGAACTCGTAAAGTCTTGTCGTGCAATCAACTAAAAATCTTTTTGTTTCATCATCTATATCGGCTTTTTTAATCTCTTCAACCAATTTATCAGCTTTTTCCGTTGAAATCATTTCTTCAATTTTTGGTGTTTCGCCTTTTATCTCGTAAATTGGAACGCTTATCTTTCGCGTGTATTTCGTTATAATTTCTTTTTCGGGGTCTTCAACAGGTACAATAACTCCCAATTCATCCAATTCATCCTCGCTAAAATCTTCATGCAATAACGCATAATCAAAATTGCTTGAATCTGTTGTTGAGTTATCCAATACCGCAAGCCGTTTTCGCTTCTCATCATCCGTCTTTAAATCCGTTCTCTTGACAACCACCAATTCCGAACCGTCCGTCTCAATCACTCTTATCGGCGTATCTTTATCAACTTGACTGACAACACCGTTTCCACCGATGAGGCAATTTTCCGAATCAACAACCACCGAACGTGCCAAACCGCATTCATCTATACTTTTCTTTATCAGACTTTTGTTTCGGTCATCGTGTACCCTATAATTTCGCTCATCAAACTTTAAATCTTCAATTTTCATTTTTTCCTCATATCAAGCTCAAACACACACCAACGGTAAACCCGAAAATCAATTCAGCCAACGCAGTTGCTCCGTCAACCAAATTATATGGTATTTTATCAAATATCCATTTTTCCCGTTCATAAAGCGTCCAGCAAGTCCCGTAAACAATGACTGCCAACACACCCAACACCAAAACATCTGCACTCCAAAAATAAAGCGTCATCGGGATTAAGCATAATGAATACCTGCACCAGAACCATATGCAATCATACATAAACCCGTACCAATGATTTTCAGACACCAGTTTATTCGGGATAAAAGAAAACCATTCTTTTTGATACCGCTTTTCCATTTCAGGCGTTATCTTGCTTCTTCCGATATCAAATGCGGGTCCGTGTCCTTTCGCCCAAAATAAACATTGAAAATATACGGCACCGAAAATTGATGCAACCCAGTAAATAAGTTCATTATTTCCGATTAAGTTAATCAGCTTCCGTTCTTCCCAATTACCAAAATAAAACACAAAGGATAAAAAGATAATATTGAAAGCCGTTTGAATACCTCTTTCGTTTATCCATTTCAATTTGGTCTCATATCCGCCATAAATACGGCGCCAAAAACCCTCAATAATTCCGTTAATCAATGCAATCATTTTTCAACCCTTTCAATCAATTATACCGCTTTCTGCGTTAAAGTCAACTCTTTTCTTTTCCATTTCATAAAATCATCGTGTGTCATTCTTGCGACTTCTTCCGAATATCCAGCCTTAATTCGGTACAAATAAGAGGGGTCTTTTTTCTTTCCTCTTTTCTTAATAAACTCATCGTGAGGCAATGTTGCCATATCCCATTTGTAACCTTTTGCAAGCCGTGCATAAATCAATCGTGCCTGTATTCTGTTATCCAGTGACGCGCGGTCAATAATGTTCGGTGCTTTTTTGTACTTCTTTCCTTTGTTTGATTTGCAAATCGGCTCCGTTATCGCTCTTTCAATATCCCACCCGGCGCATAGCCTTGCGGTCAATATGTTCTGCGATATGCCGTTCTTTTTCGCAACGTCTCTTTCATAATCAGTATAATTTAATTTCTTCTTCATCTCTTTGCTCCAAACTTTTTGAAAATATCATCAAACCAGTTATTCAATTCAACGTGTCCCTTGATTAAATGGTATTCATTGCAATACCCGTATCCGTCAGGCAATTCTTTCCGCCGTTGAATCATTACAAATCCCTTTGGCGGGCTTTGCCGTATCTCTCTTGCTCTTCGGTCTGCACTGCTTGACTTTACAAGCAACTGCATTTGAAAGTTTGATAGCCATTGCTTTTTTAACGCTTCTTCAAGTATTTCTTTTTTAGTCATTTTATTACAATCCTTTCATTTATAAATCTATGTACAGTGTTCCAATCAACGCAAAACTCCCTTGCTATTTGCGCCTTGTTATACCCCCTCTTAATGCAATAAACAACTTCTCTTTTTTTAAGCTTCCGATAAGTAGAGCCTTTCGGTCGTCCGATTTTAATTCCTTTTTCTTTCGCTTTCTTTAATGCTTCTTTCGTTCTTTGGCTTATTAAGTCCCGTTCAATCTCTGCGGATAAACCGAAAGCAAAAGCTAAAACCTTGCTTGTTATGTTGTCACCCAGTTCATAATTCTCTTTAACGGTATACAAAAAAGCGCCTTTTTCCATTATTTTTTGCAACACTTCCATAATCATTAAAATCTTTCTTCCAAGCCGTGATATTTCAGAGCATACCAAAATATCGCCTTTTTTTAATCGTTTTATGATTTTTCCAAGCTCACGTTTTCTAAAATCAACCGTTCCGCTCACTTCATCAACATATTCTTTGTTGATTTTAATCTGCTTCTTTCGGCAAAAATCAACAACGCCGTACTTTTGATTTTCATAATCTTGTTTGTCTGTTGACACTCTGTAATATGCATAATTCATTTTTGTTCCTTTCTTTTTAATTCAGCATTTCTTCTGTCACATTCTTTCTGTGCTTCTTTTTTCGTTTTGTAAACGTCTTTTCGGTCATATACGAGTGAACGCTCTCCATCTGTTTTATCATCGCATAAAAAAAGTCCAATCGATTCAGTCTTATTTCTCGGATAATAATGAAAGTAAATATCTGTTATCTGTAATGTTTTGTTGTAAACATACCATAACCCGTCTTGCTGTAAAATATACACTTCATCACCGATAGATAAATCTGTTGATATATAATGAGATATTTTACTTTTTCCGCCTACTTTCCGCAAGCTTTCTTCTGCTTTTACGCCCTTTAAATCAACGCGCCAAAAATTAGTGTCTATCTCATATACAAACGAACTGTTTCCGCTCCAAGTTCCATAATATTTGTACCATTTTGGCTTTGTTCCATAAAAATAAATAGAGTTATTTGTTGAATCAAGAGCAATCCAGCCTTTTTTGAATATCGGCAATTTACAAAAATCATCATATTTAATCATTCATTCCTCCAACATGGCTTCAATAACACGTTTGCCCTGTTCTGGCGTTCCGGTATAAAACTTTGCAGTAGTAAAAATAGCGAAAAGTTTAATATCGTTAATCTTTAAATTAACATCAACGGGCGAAAACCGAATACCAATATTTTTTTTATTGTTTTCTTTGAAATATACAAACGGCTCTTCAACATCCCCTTTCGTTTTTAACCACTTAACAAAATCATTATATGTTTTGAGAGGCTTTTCACGCTTAATAATACACTCTTGCCAATCTTTATTTTTAAACTCTTTAATCTCGAATTCATTGCCCAGATATATATAATTTCCTTTTGTATAATTTAATTTTTCACGCCATTCATCGTAGTTTTCATCAATTGCAGGCTTGTTTTTCCAAACATACACGTCACCGTTTTCGTCTTTCGTAAGGTAATTATACGATTCAAAAACTTTAAAAATGTCTCTTGCTTTTGTCATTTTAAACACCCTTTACATAATCCCGAAATCGGGAATCTCATCATCAATCAATTCGTTTTGCTTTGCCAAAAGTTTGGCTTTGCATTCTTTGGAAAGTTGCGTCAAGTCTTTGGCGAACGCCGTATCTTTCCACCGATACCAAAGAGCATTTAATTGTTTTTCACTGGTCGCCTTTGTTATGGCGTCGGCAAAATCATCAAATGTCCGTAAATCCCCCCATTCATTTTTGTACTGCACTTCTTTTTTCAGTGCCGATTTAACGGGCTTCGTATATTCAGGACTGTTATTCAATGAATCAGGGTCTTTTCCGTCATCAATAGCAAATAATCCGCATAATGCGTATTTGCGTGCATAACTGGACGCTGCACCTGTCACTTGCGCTTCGTCCATTCCTTTTTTGCTTTCGGCTTCCCTTGCAAAAGCCGTCGTTTCAATCTTATTCGTTCCGTCTGTCAAGGTTGCTGTGGCTTTAACATAAATACGTCCGCCAACCTCAACAATATCATCAGACAATGTTAAGATTACCCCTTCTTCCTTTAAAATCGGCTTTACCGATTCCAAAATGTCTTCGCAAGAGCGGTAGTTATAACCGCCAAATGTGTTGTGTTGGCTCTTCGGAGCCTTTAATTTACTTTGGATATTTAATAATTTTTCTTTCATTTTTTTTCCTTTCAGTTTAAGTTTACTTTTCAATTTTACATTTGTTTTTTGGTATTGTCAATAATTTTTTTCATTTTTTTGAAAAAAATCACAAGCGCCTGCATCGGCATAAAGTTCACAATTACGATATGCCTTTTCTTTAGCAATCTCCTCTTCCTTGTCCGCTCCAATCAGGAACAGCCAAGCAATAAACGGTATACTTGCTAAAATTATAATCGTGTTAATTACTTTCATTTTCACCTCCTAAATCCATTTTTCCAAAATGTTTAAAATGACTTGATTCGCCCGATTAAGAATCTTGTCGGCACGTTCCGAATCATTGTCAAGCAATTCCTGCCAACGAACGGGGAAACTTTTAAACACGTTCCAAAAGCCGTCACATTTAACGGCATCATATACTTCCCTTGCCTGCGCAAGGAAAAGCTCTTCTTCGTCATACACCTCGTCATCAGGCTCTGCGAATCGTGCAAAATCCTGTGCATAGCTTGTGCATTCGTACGACTCCAATTCGGAAACGTCATAATACCAATCGGAAATGAAATCATTTAAATAATCAGTTAATTCGTCAAAATATCTTTTCATTTTACACCCCCTTAAATCTCAATAAACCCTGCGTGTTTAAACACAGAGGTCTTTTTAACCGTTCCGTCTGCTTCCACGATTTCAGCCGATTCACGCTTCGTAAAAGCATAAACGGGTTTAATTTCGAACATTTTTAAAGCCTTTTCAAGCTGGTTCATCAGATACGGCGCGCCACCAATCATAGCGCATTCAGCGCCCTCGCTTTTTGCGATGTTTGCCAAATTAACTGCACGAATGTATATTTCAGATGCATCTGGCAATTCTTCAAACGTAAGATTATTAATTACCAAATCTTTTTCTACTGGCTCATAAACTCCAGCTTCAATTTGTTCGGGTGTTGCAACGTGTTGCGTAAGATTAAGTATTTTTTTCATTTTATTTTTCCTTTCAGTTTTAAGTTTATCAAGGCTCTTTGCCTCTTACAATTCCTACTATACACCCATTAAAAACAAATGTCAATAACTTTTTTCATTTTTTTTAAAAAAAATTATTTTTTTTCTTCATTCATTCTTTTTTCCAATCTTTTCAACTTGTTATAAATTGCTTCATTTGTGAAAATGCCGTTAAAATCAAAAATAATTCGTATTTGTTGCAATGTTATATAGCAATCTGCAAGCTCTTTTATTATCTCATCTCTGTTATTCGCTCCCCGATTCGCATACTTCAATAATTCCTTGCTCAATTCCTGCATTTCCTCAATAGCAACCAATATCTGGTGCGTTTCGCCGTACTTCTTAATTGCCTTGTTTAATACCTCATCATTCATTTTTACCTCACATTTTATGTAGCCAACGCAAATAACGGATTATGCAAAAATCCCTCAAACTTATGTATTTTGTGATATAATCAAGATTTTTGTAAAAGCTTTCTTGCCCTTTCTGGTGTAGCATCTGGATATGACACCGATTGCATAACGGGATACATAACGGGTCGGGCGCTTTCTTTCCGGTACCCGAAACGCCTGCTTCCCGTAAATGATGAGGCTCAACGCCAACCATTCTTCCGCAACATAAACAAGCCTGCTTCCGTGTGTGTGATAAATATTCAGGGCATTTATCAGGCAATCTAACTCCATTTAATTCCCTTAATTCCTGCTTTGTTATGTTTTTAACCCAAGTATACCTAATTGATGGGTGCAATATCAATCCCGAAAACATCGGTGCGTTGTCAATCAGCCAAATGCAAATGTCAATGAATCGGCTTGCCTGCTCAATATCCATATCGCTCAATGTCATCGGCACCATTTTTTTCACACCGTCAAAGCCGACAAACACTTGATTGAACGAATCATCAGATTTTGCCACTATATCATAAAACTTGTTTTTAATGTCTTTTTTATCCGTTTTTTCGTGCGTGTGCTCAAAAAAATAATCCCGAACCGCCGTCGCAAGGGCACCAAAAAAGAATCCTAATTGCTTTTGGGTCTTGTCTTTTTTAATGAATTCGGCTTCAATGCTCATCTGTTCGCCGTTATAGCGATTCAATAAATCCTCACAAAAGGCTTCAAGTTGTAGTCGGTTGTTAATAATCATTTCTTCCCTTTCGCACAATTTAAATAAGCTTCAATAACTTCTTTCAACCCTAACTTATTCATACAATAATCTTTTCGTCTGTTTTAGCTTTTCTTCATAAGGTAAAGTTACTTGTTTTAATTTCTGTTCTTTTGTTAATTCTGTCATTTCAAGGCCTCAATCGCATCTTCCAATGAATAAACAAGCTTATACTTATGACCTGTCAGTTTAGCATTAAGCATTTCTTCCCAACGTTTTTGCCGTGCCGATTGCACCCCTTTTGCTCTGTCCCCTATTTTCGGACGCTTCACTTCCAAGCATACCGTCCCGTTATTCACAAACACAATAATGTCTGGCGCGCCTGCTCTTCTTCCCATACACCATAAAATACGCCGTGTCCGTTCATTCTGTACGTTTACACCTGTGTCAGGCACAACATACAAGTATTTTTTTAAGTCAAGGTAATGAATGATTGCCTTTTGAATCTCTTGTTCGTATCTTCTCATCATCGTCTACTCTTTCCTTTCATTTCTAATGATTTGCCCAAAACCCTGAATTTGAATCTATCGTTCATTTTTAACCTCCTATTTTTTTAACTGCCGTCAAAAGAAGATTTTTGACCTTGTCATCTTCAATTTGGCTTTCTTGATTCTGAATTGGCATAAATTGCTTGAGCCTGTCAATGATAAATTGTTCACTCACCAATTCACCCCGCTTGTTTTTCATCAGCCATCGCCAAAGATTCTCGCAAACATTGTCCGCTTCTTCATCCGTCAAGCAGGCCAAAACAGATTTGTAGGCTGGCATTGTATTGTCAAGATAAAAGCTTCCCTCTTCAATAAAAATCTTTTTTTCTAATTCTTTTTTGCGGGAATAGAACATATTCGGGGTAGGATATTTCCCGAAAAGATTTTCATTCTTGCAAATATCACGGCAGATTTCCACAAATAAAGCGTTGTCAAAGTCATTTTTTATCAGCTCGTAAAAAGCCTTGTTCCGATGTTCGTCAATTTCAACCCCGTTGATGAAGCAAATCGCATTCAGGCATTTTTTGAAATTATCGTATGTCAGCATTTTCTTCCTCCAATCCAAAAGTATCTTGAATGATTTTCCAATTTTTCTCATTTATGCTTTGCCCGATTGATTTTTTGTCTTTCAATGGGAAAAGACCAGACCAATTGTTGGAAATGCTTTCCTCAACAATTCTCATCGCCAAAGCCGAATCGTTATTGGATAGCCGTTCCAGCTTTTCAATGCAAGCTTTCAATCCTGTCGGCTTATAGGATTGATTCCGCTCTTTTTTATAGGACAGCCATTTTTCAAGGGCTTCTTTTACTGAACAATCAAGAGGTATATTACTATTTACTTTTTTATATTTAACACACTCTTTATCTTTATCTTTATCTTTATCTATATCTTTATCTATATCTACAACTTGACCAGCAAGATGGCGGTCAAGTTGACCTATCTTGACCTCTTTTGAGTATTGATTTTTCCCTGATGGGTTATGATTTCCGCCCCATCCAGCAAATTCTTTGAAAACACAAAAATCAAGCAACAAACTGTCAACAAGTTTATCGCCTGTTTTTAAAATTTTTTTCGGATTTTGGATTTTCTCAAATATTATGTGCTCATCAACACCAAGTCGGATAAGCACCTGCAACTTTCTCTCATCTATTATTATTTTTGTATTCATTTTCCTTATCCTTTTCCGCTTCGCTGTCTCTTGTTAATTTCCAGCACTTATTTTTAACAAGCGCTTTTATTTCTTTCGGCATATTGTACATTTCACATATTTCCAGAATCTGCCGAACAATTTGTTCTTTTGTTTCATAAATCATTGTCTTTTTCCTTTTCCTTTCAATAGGCGGGCGCCTTTGAGGATTTCTCTTTTTTGATGATTGGTAAAATGTAATAAGGCGCCCATAAAAAAACAAATTACCAATCATAATTGTATTATAACATCTCACTTTTTGATTGTCAACATTATTTTTAAAAAATCAATACCCCCTTTCTGCCATATAAGTTTCAATCATATAATCAACGTATCCGTTGGGCGTTTTCACATACGGCAACGTAAAATTGTGTGAATAAAAATGGATAAATCTATCCAATACTTCATTTGCTTCTTTCCTTGTCAAATTTTTCGGATTTATCCGAAAGTAAAAAGAATATGTTCGGATTAAATCAATCATTTCTTTTTTGGTCACAATTCTTTTCATTTATGCCTCCAAAATCTCAAAATCACAATACCGATTACCCGATATTGAAAAATTGCCTTTATCCAAATCCGCCAAATCGGCCGATAAATCGGATAATTCTTCTTCATCGGTACATTCAGAGATTCTCATCTCAACGATTTCAACAAGACTTTTGCGGATAGCTTCCATTGCTTCCGCTTTGGTTTCAAAAAAGTATTTCATTTTTAATCCTTTCAGTTATATGTTATAGGCTTTCTTGCCCTTACAAATACACTATACAACATTATTATCACAATGTCAACAACTTTTTTCATTTTTTTTAATTTTTTTTAAATTATATATTTTCAATAACTTATTTGATGATTTTTTTGAAAAAATACCTTTTTTTGTTAAAAAAATATTGTTCTTCACGAAAAAAAAATTAAAATAAAAACGAATCGGAGTTAAAATGGATTTAACATTATTAGAAGTCGATGATTTAATCCAAACGAAAAAAGGATTGTTTCTTGTCAAATCAATCCGCCGAAACACTGTCATCGGCACTCTGCGAATCAATCTTGATAATAAGTATACATTGACATTTACCAACGCTGGTATGTGTACCGATAGGACGAAAAAAGACTTCGATATTACATCAATTCAAAAATCAAATAAGTTTTGGCACGCCAAAAATGAACGTCCTGTTATTGATGATTGCGAGATATTCTGCGAGATGAATGACGGCACGCACCAAATCGCATGGTGGCAAGAATCAAGATTCCGGGATATGAATGATGATATCATTTCAACCGATGAGGAATTGTTCCGCTGGGCTTATGTGAAAGACATAAAAGGCGCCTGCTGAAAAGATTGTTAAAGACAGGCGCCCGAGCATTCTGTGTAGCTCTTTGTGTGGCAAACTGAAAGATAAATCCACACAATCCATTTTATACCATATCCGTTTTTATTTGTCAAGTCAAAAAAAACAAGTCCCTGTTAAGAGGTTTGTCTAGGAGGTCTAATATGTGTATAAATGCAATTCCGCTTTCTACGATTCCAATTATACCGAATTGTTTTTATTTTGTCAAATTAAAAATAACGGCGGGAGGAAAAAACCCGCCGATGACGACCGAGATTTTGTAAAAGCTGATGAGGGATTTTGTCGTCATAACTTTATCATACTGCTTTTATTTTGTTTTGTCAAGAGCGTTCAAGATTTCGGATTCGATGAGCTAAAAAGTATTGCCTTTTAAACAAATCTTCCCTTTTGTGTCCTGTGACTTTATGTTTTGCTCTTGCTAACAATAAAGCACCATTCACGGCGAACTCTCTCTTACACCCGTCAATCTCTGGCATTGCGAATCCGTTTTTACTCATCAACATAAGATTTTTAAAAAACATCTGTTCCATTTTGTTCATTCTCCATAATTTCCGAAAGTTTAATCAATCTTTGATACCATTCAAGCGTATACGGGCAATCACCGCACCTCTCAAACTCATCAGCTACTTGCGATTGCGGATAAGGGAAGATATACACATTCTCAATTCTTGCCCGCTGTCCGCAACCACTTAATAACATCAGACTTATCAGCGCTAGGCTTTGAATATATCTTTTCCCGTTTAACTTGGCTTTTTTCCTTTTCAACATATTTAATCTTTTCAACCTCCACTTCCTTTGTTATGTATTCGATTTTTGTTTCTTTCTTTCCGTTTTGATACCCTGCGAAATAAAATCCACAAAAACCACCCAAAATAACGCACAGAACGATGAAATACTTTATCAAGCTATATACCCACATAAAAAATATTTTCACCTCTATAAATTAAGGACAGGCGGTTTTTTATTCCACCTGTCCCCGTGTAGGAGCTTATTATGAAAAAATAAACCGCGGTCTTTCATATGCTACTACACTTTAAAGAATAATGCAAGTTCGGCTTCTCTGCGTTTAACAAGCCCTTTTAATTCTTTACCGCCTGCCTTTGTCCAACGGCGCCATTGCTTTTTTATCTCATCAACGTCATATTCTTCTAACGCCTTTTTAAGTGTGCTCTTGTCAAACGCTTCCTGCCCGATATTATAAATCAAGCTCTGCAACGCCTCAATCTGATTCTTATTCCATTCGCCTGTCGGTAATTTAATTTTATACTTCACATAATAATCAAGATACGATTCGGCTTGCAATTGGCTCATATAATCACCTTCTTTTACTTTTTGACCGTCAATATATTCCGTCGTTCCGTAACCGATTGTCCAAACACCTGCCGAACATTTATAAGCCGTGTCCTTGAACCCCTCGAATTGTTTGATTAGTTCGTAACTCATTTTTTGCCCTTTCATTATAATTTATTTAATATAAAAGCACCCTCTTTGCCGATTTCAACCCCGCATATGCAACAAACGCAAATAAACATAACGTAAATAAGTACATATAACACAAACTTATTTTTCAATACATCTTCAAGGCTATCCCATACGGTACTTTTTTCGTGTAGTTCAATCAACTGTTCAAGCTTATCACTGTTATTTGATATGCTTTCTTCAATGTCTACAAGCTTTGTTGATATTTTTTTATAATCTTGACATTGTCTTTCGGCAAGATATAACATATTTTCGCTTAACCCGCCATTATTCGGCTGTTTTTTAATGACTTCAAGCGCGATTTCTTGACTGCATACAATTTCTTCTTTTTTCATATTATATCCTTTTTTTTAAAAATATCATATCGGCTTTAAATCGTCAAATCCCCCCTCCGCTTCCCCGAACGGGAAAGAAGCCGTCAATGTGGAGTATTTGAATGATACGGGTATAAACGGAGCTTTTCCAGATTACAATAAAGTTTTAAGGGGAATGTTTTCACAGGGCGACACTTACACACCAACAGAAAATTGTTTTTTATTTGCAATTACTGTTGGCGATAACTCATCTATAAATGTTTCTATTGCAGGTAAAGTTCAATATAAGATTGGGGGTAATTTTTCTCATTATCACGAAGACGATACAATTCTTATCCCTGTTGCGAAAGGAAACACAATCAGCGCTGACGTTATGACAGGCAATTGTGGAATGGCCGTTTATGGTACGGGCTAACTGTTGCCATAACTCGGTATAAATAAAAACTCGCCTACATCATTAGAATCTAATCTTACCACATCACCTATTGACACTGGGCAAATAATGCTGTTCCAATCTTCAAAGTCACCGTAAGTACCTTTTTGTTCAAAAACTATTTGTCTGTTAATTTTTCCAGTCATTATTGAAATGTATGTTGTGTTTCTCATCAATACCCAACCGTATTTGCTGATTGTAATATCAGCGTTTAAATTTAAAGATTGTTTTTTACTCCAATCAGGGCATATCATTTTCATAATATCGACAGGCTTTGTCAATTTATCATTCAAATACTCCACATTGACGGCTTCTTTCCCGTTCGGGGAAGCGGAGGGGGTCGGCACCTTAAACGCTTGCGTTCCCGTTGCATCAACATCTTTCGTATTCGAAATGTATAGCGTTCCCGTGCTTCCTTGTTTTATTTTGGCAATTGTTTTATAACCGGTATTGTTGAATGCTAACGTTGTGTCTCCGTTGAGAAAAAAGTTTGCGAAATTTGAAAACCCAAGATTTCTGCTACCGCCATTAGAGTAAAGCATGAAGTTTCCTTCAGTGCCAGCTTGAAAGTTTGCAACAACAGTATTATCACTTGCTAAAAATTGTAATTGTTTAGTATTATTTATTTGTACGGTATTGGTGTGTTTAATGGCGCCTGTAAAAGTTTTCGTTCCGTTAATGGTTTCGGTACCAGTAGTATGTACTACTGCCGGTGCACTCGTCACCCAAGATGTTGTAGCAATACTTGTATCGTTTGAATTGCTATTAGGATTGATTGTTTTAGCGGAAGCCCCTCCTGTTTTAGGGTCAACAGCCAAATTGATATAAGATAGATGTGAAGCGCCGTCAGAAGTATGAGCTGTTGCGTGAAGTTCAACAAAATTCGTTCCGCCACTCCCTTTTGCACTGTAAACTGAACCAATTTCTTTGTTATTCTTATCGTGCCATTGAATTGTACAATATTGCGTTGAACTAGGGGTAACGGTTTCATCTATTGCAACACTTTTAATTACCGTATAATCAGAGTTAATGACTTTAATACCACCAATCGTCTCATTTCCAGTGCGATGCACAACATTCGTTGACGTGGCCGGATTATTAACCCAACCCATGGTGGGAATAGTTTTATTGTTAGATGAGTTTGTAACAAACGTATGAGATTGATTATTTAATCCTGAATCATCTAACATCACATAACCGTTTACTCCATTATTCGTTATTCGGAAAGTTATGTTGTTATAAGGATAAGTTTCACTTGACCCTCCTTCGATATAATTCCTATTATCGAAACGTATTGATTGGTACCCATTCCTATCTATATAACCAGACATTAACCCTAACTCTGAGCCGTTTTTATCACAATAAGAAATCATTTTTCTGGTATAATTGCTGTCAGGTTTTTCATCCCTTACGATATGTGTATCTTTAAAATCTAATTTAGAATCTTGAAAAGTTTTATCACTGGTAATGGTTTGTGCAGTGTTAGTGGTGACGTAATTACCTTTAATCCCCGCAATATCCGTGTCATTGCTTGAAATCTGGCTTTGCAAATTAGCAATTCCCTTATCAAAATCAACTTTCTTCACTAACTCAACAGGCTTGTCAATGGATACCGTTATATTACCGCTTTTCTGCGTGATTGTTCCGATTTTGCAACCGATGAATTGATTCCAGTTCAACGATGAGGTCGATACTCCATTCCATTCCCAACCGCTGAATGTCGTATTTGCAAGGTTAATTGTTCCGTTAAACGGCTTTCCTTGTTGAATTAACGCGTCTGTCAATCCGAATCCGACTTTAAAGTCTTTTTCCATTGTTTTTGCATAGCTTTCGTATTCGTCAACAATATCGCCAACCATAAGCGTCCATTTGCCGTCAAGATACACAATACCGATATTGTATGCCGTGCTTGTGGATAATGTTACCTTACTTCTCAAATCAATCAGTAATGTTTCTGCGTTACCAGTTACATATTCATATTGATTCGGCGGGCAGGATATTGAGCCTGCCGATTGACAAACATTTGTATTGTATAATGTCGTTCCGCTTGTTATATATCCGTTTTCATCTCTGTAATCGCCACTGTTTACATACTTGATATTCGAATAATCTCCCTCGTCCGTTCTTATACCAACCCTGTACGATTGCAATCTTACTCTTAATATCAATACTTTATTATTTGTTAATAATTCATAATTATCAGTTACACATAACGGAATTAAATAATTACTTCCGCCTGCTTCCGTTACAGTTGCGCCCGTTGTTAATTCAACTTCCAACAAATTCGTCACTAACGACTTATCAAATACGCCGTTGTTTCCGTTATCCAAAATCAATGAATTACCAGATGCGAATCCCGAAACAATCCCTCTGTTGACTTGAATACTTCCGTTTGTGATAAAGTTCGGCTGTTCCGTGCTTTGTTGATACATAAAGTTCTTTTCGGTATCATACCAAACATCGTTGAGTTTTGCACCACCCGGAGCCGTTGCTGCTTCCGTGTATTTCTCTCGTGCCATTAACTCGCCTTTGTTCGTTAATAATACCGTTTTCGTTCCGTCACTCGCAAGAGGTGTATAATTCATAAACGAATCAACCAAATCCGTAAATGTCTCATTTTTCAAATTATTATTTGCGTCTCGTCCGTTCGGTGCCAAACATTCAAACGTTCCTAAAAAGTGAATTAAATTAACATTAGATGCCGTTGTGCTATTCCAATATACCGTTCCGTTTTTGTTTTTAAACACGGGAAAATACATACTTCCCGTAAAGAATGTTTCCGCATTTGCCGTGTCGCCTCTTCCTAACAAGGTCGTTTTACCTGCCATAGGCTGTTCAGTCGTGGCAAAGTTTATATCTTCCGTATATGATTTATTATCTTCGCTAACCTGTAATCTTACGTTTGTCGTTGTCCAAGATAATTTTAAATAATAATTTTTGCTTGCAACCAGCGCTTTCGTTCCTTTTTGGAGTTTTCCGCCCAAACAAATATAGAATCGTCCGTCAATAACACCGATTGAATTATCAATGGTCGGTGCGCAAATCAACACTTGTTGCGTTGTAATATCTCTGCCCGTTTGAATTCGCCAAGCATCAGTAATCTGTGCATTTGCTACATCGGGAAACGGCTTTGTCAATACAATATACCGTTGCGGTGAAAAGTTTGATATATCACCCGACGCAATCGTTGTCCCAAAATTAACATAAGCTGCATTATATTTGCTTGAACCCGTCGAATCATTACTCTTTAACAAGCAATTCGATATGGTATTCAGGTTAATGTAATTCTCTTCAAGATACTTTTTATCAATGAATAACGATGACAAATTCGCCCAGTTTACTGTATCTTCATCAGGCGCCTTGTCTGTGTAATCTCCTGTCGTGTTATAATAAAGGTTAAATGTTCCGTCTGGGCTGTATGATACGATTGAGTTTTTATAATATTCTTCGCCTTTAATCCATTCAGGTACGCCCTCCCGATAATTCTCTTTTATGGCTTCACATAATACCTTTTGAACCCCCTGCATTTCTTCAAGTCTCGGTAATAATGTACCGCTTGTCGTTGCGTTAATCCACCCCGTAAACCACGCAGGCAAGCTTTGAATTGTTTCAGGGTCATTCGAATAAGTCGGATTTCCTGCTTGATATGAACCGTAAACCCCGTTATTGTTTGCGTCTTTCGCGAATTGCTTTAATAAGAATCTTTTTGCCATTTTTTACCTCAAATATTATCTGTATATTGTGCGAACTTACCGTTATTCTCGCCTGAATAATCACCGAAACCTGTCGTAGTAGGATTATACACTGTTGTTGCATAATCCGCAAATCCGAACCATTTCCCTTTGCCCTGCTCAAATATATCAACGCCTACCGCTGCGGGTCTCGGCAATATATCTTTTTCTTTGAAAAGAAACAATTCAACATCAGACAACGGGAACTCAAAAACAAATATTTCAACTGTCATATCCTGCTTGTCAATCATATAACAATTTCCCCTGTCTTTGAATATGTCGTTTAAAAATGTATTCATTGATTGTATGGCACCGTTCCACCGACTTCCGAATTGCTTGAACTTTATCATTTCCCGAAACTCATCATCGGTCAAAACAAGCGTTTTTCCTAAATTATCAACATATGTTCTTGTTATTTTATACAATCTTCCCCAAAAATTATCCAACGCGGACGGTACGCAAGTATTGACATCAATTATATCCCGTACAAGCCTGTCTTTCAGATTGCCGAACCGTTTATCCCATATCTCTGATTTTTTTATCAATAAATCAGATATATTCGTATATCCGAATTGCCTTTGTAAATTGTTTAATGTAATCTCTTTGAACGGTGTCTCTGTCATACCAACTCCAACACGATATTACCTTCGCTCAATATGCCGATTTGATTAAGCTTCGGTCTCACAAAATTAGAATAATTGCCTTTCGTTAATGATACCTGAACGCCCAACACATCGGCAAACGGAAAATTGATATATGCGTTATCAAGATTCGCGCTTGTATACGCCTCGCCAATCCCGATAATATTTTCCCTGCAATAATTAAGTAATGCGTTTTTAATCTGCGCCTCCAAATCATCAGGCGAATATTCATTTTTACTATACTGCACCTTCGCATATATATCAACTTCGGTCGGTCTGTCTATCTTATAACTGTATCCGAATCCGACTATCGGGTCATTATATACAACTGTCGTTTCACCGTTGGTCGCTGCACCCAATGTCTTTTGTTCAGTTAATACTTTGGCAATGTCCGAACCTGCACCGCCCGCAACACACACATAGATTGAATGCCCTGTCAATGTTATACCGTCAATTACCTGTGTCTGGCTTGTGTAATTTTCACGCCCGACAACCGATAACACGCCGTCAATCTGTGCTATATTATCAACAATGGCACCTAAAATTGAAATGCCCCTTTTATTCAGCCAATTCGCCGTGATTCGTTTACGGAAATTATTATCGTTTTCGGTATCATATCCCATAATCCCGTCCGTGACATTGTTCACGCTTGATAATCCCGATACGGGGGTCACAATTGTTCTAACGGTATTTTTTTTGCATAACACGGCGCCGTCTTTGGTGCATTCAGCCATACCTGTGTTGTATCCTGTCACAAGAATACTTACATCATTTAATAATGAGTATTCATTTTCACCGTCCGAAAATATCGTTCCTGTCGGTACCACCGTTCTTGCCGTTCCGTTCAATGTTAAGCTTACAACCGTTCTTGTGCCTGTTTTCCGTGTATACCCCCAAATCAATGCCGACGCGTCCAATGCGCTACCCTCTGCCGTCATCGGATTCATTGAGTTTATTGCTTCTACGACTTGCTCTTGCGCAAAATCCAAATACTTCACATCATTTGCAATCAACTGCCCTTGCGGTGTTGCCGTGTCCAACACTAAATCGGAACTTAAAGCCTTTTGATATGCTTCTTGTACATCTGCCAATACTTCCGAATTGTCAACCGTTATTATTCCTTGTTCATTAACACTGAATAAACTCATAGCGTCATTACTCCATAGATTGAATCAATATCAACTTCCAATGTTGCCGTATCTCTTTCACGGCGAAACCTTATATCATAAATCCCGTTTATGTCTTCGGGCTTTTCCATAATTCTGTTTTTAATGGCGTTTTTATAGTAATTCTGTCCGCCGACTTTACCTAAAAAATCATTGTCAAAATCTATTCCCTCTTTACGATTAAACGGATTTTCGCCTAAACACATACCGATACGGGTCTTTATGGTCTGTGCCAATGCTTCCGCACCCTCCGCAAGCGTTATGTTGCCGTCTTTGATGATTAAATTGTTTCTGTCTGTCACATTCAATGTTTTCATATACTCTTAACAACTCCGCTTCCGCCTGTAATCGTTCCGTTCCAAGTACCTGCACTGCTTCCGCTTTCAACCACCACTTGAACCGAATCGCCTTTTCTTGCTACTTCCTGCCCACCGTCACCGCCTAAATTAACAGCCTGCGCGTTTACGGTCGCATTTTCCGCATTAACCGTTATCGTCTTTGTTGTTATATTAACACTTTCAGGCAATAATTGCAAAACCGTATCCTTATTACTTATAATTATTCCCTCGCCCTTTGAATTAAAAAATAACGGTATGAAAAACCCGTCTGAAAAACTAAATGTTCTTTCGGATCCGATTTTCGCTTCATTCGCTCCAGTCTTTATACCGCTTATATCGTATTTGCTTGCAATCAATAATCCGAAATCCCCGACATTTACATTGAACTTAATATCGCAACCGTTCCCGTTGAATGTCATTAACGGTATATTATGATAAACCCCCGTTATCTCTAATTCCTCGCCAAGCGTTGTGACATTCTTTAATACGGGCTTTACATCAATCAACTGTATGTCATTTTGTACCGCTTTTACCGCAACCACTCTTGCCGGTATGCAAGTATTTACATAACTGTTTATGTACTGCTTTATAGCATTTGTCATCTGCGAATAAAACGAGCTGAATGAACCAATGTTTAAATTAGGTATGTTTGTCATTTTTGGTAAATATCCTCCCGAATTAACACAAGATTTGTCTGCCATTTAGCGCCCTTTGTGTCTCCTGTGTGTGATATTGTCTGTATAACATACTTATCAGAGTTTAATATGTTAAATCTTTTTGATTGCAATACAACCCGTTGTCCTGTCTTTACACTGGGATTCATATTGATTGACAAATTGCACCCTTGCGGTGTCGGTGTCGGTGAACCGATAATGTCGGTACTTCTTATCGTAAATGTCTTGTAATTCTCAATATGCCCGTCTTTCCTCTTTAATACGATTTTATTACCCGTTGTGTATATGTCAAGATTTGACATATTCGCCAAATACCGTAAATGATTTTGCAAGTTTGTATCCATATATGAATAGTTTTCAATCTCAACATCATCAACATCATCATTTAAAGCGTTTACAAACTCAAAATTGTTTTCACTTGCCAATTCGGAAACAATATCCGATACCCTTTGCGCCCCCTCAACACTAAAACTGAAATTATTGTCAATCAATGTTTCATAATACGACATTGCCCGTAAACGAATGCTAAAATCAGCATTATCAAGATTCGGCGTTGCTTCTATAATATCCCCCTTAAACACTACCCCGTGTTTTCCGACAAACCCTGCATCAATGATTACTTCGTTTCGTATCTGGTTAACTTGCCATTGTGAATATGACGTTGATAAATATCCCATTGTTTGCCGTGTCAATCCGCTGATTTCAATCACTGTTTCATTTACGGCACCCGATACCGTTTCGGACGTGTTAAATGAGATACGCGCGTTTTTATTCAGCCTTGATAAAATATTTGTCTTTTTGGCCGTTGCCCGTCCTGCATACAATTCAAGCTTGCAATATCTTTCAGGTATATCCCACATCACGATATTGTATACTCCGTATCCCAAACCAACATATATCGGTCATTAAAGTTTTCAAAATCGGGGTCTTCATTCCCGAACTTATCTTCAAAATAAAAATTACCGCCGTAATTATTATTCGGCAATAACGGCATTAAATTATGACATATTATGCCATTTCTTACAACTTGCCCGTTAAAGCTTATATTCGCGCATAAACTGCCGTCGGAAAATGTCCGAAAAGCAAAATCAACATAAATGTTTTTCCCGTCTTTGTCTTCCAAATCCGCGCTTATCTCTTGATTCGGTTCGTTTAACAATGTTATCTGGTATCTCATTATGTCAATCCAATCAGGCGCGCAATTCCGCCGTTTATCGTGTCTTTCAATGAATCTTCAACATTCTGCACCGTTTCGTTCATCTGCGGTATCTCTTGAAATACTGCCGTTATCTCACACAACCCGTAATTGTCATAGTCTTCTGGTATCTCATAGGATTTTAACGCATAATTTTCATAAAGCCCTGTTTTGGTCTGGATATTCAAGGCATACATTCCTTTTATATAATTGTCAAGCTCTGTCGTGATTTTTTTAATCGGGTCACCGAATCCGATGAGGCTTTGCAAAAATGAACCTGCAAGCGAACCCCTCTTAATAACGCCCTTGATTGAAATCTGCGACGGATTCATATATTTGTAATCTGTTGCCATAATACCGCTTTCGGTCGGGTATGAGGTAATGCTTGCTGTCTTGCGGACAAAACTTTCAGTCACCGTGTCAAATATCAATATCGGCTTTACATCGGAACCCTGTACCGCATACACCGCATAACCGTTCCCCGTTATCTTATCAATGACTTTATTTATAATGTCCATTATCATACCGCTACCCCGCTTGCGTTCTGTTGTAAATACTGCATAAGCTCTCTTCCGAATCCTTGCGCGTCATTCGTTTGAATATTGAACGAAAAATGATTAACCGTTTCATTTGTGTTTTTATTATTCGTTATCGTTTCACTCCGTGAATTGTCGCTCTCGGTATTGTAATTATTCGTCATTCCCATTGTTTCGGGTCTGGATTTTTCAATGTTCATTTTCTCGGTATTATATTCATTATTATATTCGTTATTGTATTCATTCCTATCGGCATTGTTTTCGGTATTATATTCATTATTGTATTCATTATTATATTCGTTGTTGTATTCGTTTTCTTCCGTGTATTCATCACCTTGATTATTATATTCTTCATCATTGTAATAAACATTGCCTGATTCTCTTTGCTGGCGTTCCTGCATGAATGATACATCGGCTTCAACCCTCTTTAATTCATCTTGCATATATTTTCCGATAAACGGTATTCTTCCTAATAAATCTTTTACTACTTCAACAACTCCGTTTACGCCCTTTGCGCAAGAGGTCATTATATCTTCCCAAAAACTGCCAAGCCATTTTCCAAATGACGTAAACAAACCCTTGACGCCTTGCCAAGCATCAACAATTTCACCTGCAATATCTCGTAATCTTTCTACTCCCTCAAATGTCAAATCACCGATTGAATAAGAGAATTCAGTAAACCAACCTTTAACTTTTTCCCAAGCATTTAAGATACTTCCGGAAATCTCAATCAGTTTGTTTAACGCTTCCCAAGATAAACCTTTAATCCATTCATAGAAATCACTAAACCAACCTTTAACTTTATCCCAATTCGCTATGATAAGCCCTGCAACCGTTATCAATGCCGTTAATGCCAACACCCACGGATTAGCAACCAAAAATGCCCCGAGCGCTTTAAATACTATAAACGCTTTTCCGACAATTCCAATCAATGAACCGACAACGGAAACAACGCCCGTAAACGCACCGCCAATCAGCTTGACAATCCCTGCAATCGGCGTTAAAAAACCGAATGCCGAAACAACCGCAAGTACTGTTCCCCGTACCTGTTCATTTTGTGTTGCCAACCATTGAAACGAATCGGATATTTTATCCACAATCGGAGTTATCAGCGGTAATGCGGACATAGCTAAGGCAAGAAATGACTGCTTTACGGTCGCAATCGCAACTCTCATTTTTTCGGCTGACTCAATAGCCTTGTCATCAATAACACCGAAACTGCCTGCTTTTTTTCTTATCTCTGAAAACTCTTTATCCGTTGCGGTCAACATTTTCAGCATTGCCGGTGAATAAATGCCAAGCTTTTCTAATGAATCAACCTTTGCATCTTGATTTAATCCCTTGAATGATTGCCGTAAATCCCCGATAATGTCAATCGCATTCTTCCAACTGCCGTCCGCTCTCTGTAATGATACGCCAACCGTTGTAGCCAATTCTCTAAATGCACCGCCTCCGTGTAATCTCAACTCTTTCACGGCATTTTCTACCGAATTAAGCGCATTAACGGCTTCTTCGGAACTTCCGCCAAATTGAGATAAAGCATTTGAAAAAATGCTCACATTCCTTGCATCTAAATCATTCCATTTGTTTGTTAAATCGGCAACGGCAAGCGTTTTTTCATATAAGTTTTTAACGCCTGCAAATCCTGCAACCGCTGTTCCTATTGCGCCAAGCTTTCCGATAAAAGAATTGCTTATGGCTACAACTGTCTGTTCAATCTTCTCTTGAAAGCTTGAAATCTCTTTCAAGGCGCCTTTCGTGTTAAAAAGAAAGTTAATGATTGCGTTGTTTGCCATAAGCCTTGTTCCTCTGTACGATATAGTTTTGGGTATTTACATAGTTTACAACAGATAAAATCCAAAACTCTTTTAAATCAAGTTTTTTTAATTCGGAAACGCTTATTTTATCATTGATAAGGTATCCGATGCTGTTTCGGACTCCGAAGTCTTTGTATTCCACACACTTGACAGCTGTTTCATTAACGGCTGGAATGTTTCGGAGTCCTTCAAAAAAACCTGTTGATGCTTTAAAATCTCAATGCCGAGCTCCAAAATGGAAAGCGGATTTTGAAATATTCCATAACAAGTTTGTAATGTTAAAGATTCAATAACAACATTTCTTCCCGATTCATCAAGCAATGACGCAAGAGGCAATAAGTCTTTTAAAAACGGCTTTATTTCAAGCTTCTGCTTTATTCTGCTGATACCGCTATCAATAAAATCTAATCCCGCTTCTGCATCAAATAATCGGATCCGAAACTTTTTCGTTATTCCCAAATCCTTTATCTCAATATCCTTTATACTTTCCATTTTTTAGCTCCTTATTTGTTTTTATGCAGGTAAAATCGTTCTGCCAGTAAATGTTATGTGGTAAGTCTTGATTCCTTGTCCATCATCAAGATTTGCATTATTACCGCCATTCGCCGTTGTAATCGTTCCACCTGTGTATACCGTTTTTGTCTTTGTCGTTGTGTTGACTTCCGTCATCACCAAAGCATAATCAATCAAGTCAACCTGCCATTTAGGCGTGGTCGTATCAATCAATAAGTCTAATGTGTTCCGACAATTCGAATTCGGTAAAAGCGAAAATGTTCCCGTGTATAATACGGGCTTTTGATTAACTGCGGCCAATCCGTCAGCACCCAAAATCACATTCGCGGGCTCATTATCTTCCCACTGCACCCCGTCACTTGCGAACCCGTCAAGCTTTAAATAAGCCAATACGGGCAAAGCCGTTATTGAATACGATAATCTTTTGAAACCTGTTTTATTTGTTGAAATATCAGCCATTTTTTAAACTCCTTTCTTATGCACCAAACACCCTGTCAATAATTCTGAACTTATTGACAACACCACCGCACAAATAGCAAATCAACACACGGATTCGCCGTAATGCAATATCTTCGGCACTAATCGGCTCAATCTGGAAATAATATCCGTTGTTTTGAATGCAATCAACCGCATCAGGATTATGTGTTGCTTGCAATACTGCCAATTTATCCGTTTCGGTCAATGTTCCGTTCGTTGCAATCGCTCCGTTTGTCTTGAATAATTCCAACGGCGTTGTAATGATTGACGAAACAAGCGCGTTTGCGTCTGTGCCCTGTTGTTTGATTTTATTCAATGAACCTAATGCGTTGATAATAGCAACTTGAATGTGTTGTTCTAATGCCGATTCATTCACTTGCACATCTTCCGTTCCAAATGCTCCGGACATTAAACCGAACCCGTAAAACGACGTTTCTTGCGTGCCAAATCCGACACTGTAAACGCAACTGATTTTATTCGCATTCAAGTCTTCAATCAATCCGCTGTTCGTTAATCCCTGTTGATAATCCACAACCGTACCTAATTGAGTGATTGAGGTATAGCCAACGGCGGGATTAAAGTTAAAGTTAATTGCACCGCCTGCAACTTCAAAATCAATGCTTGCGCAAATCGCACAATCTAAAATATTGACATTCTCTAAATACGGGTCATAACAAATCACATATCCGGTGTAGCTCTTTTCTGCCAATGCCTGCGCCGTTGCTTTCGCTGTTGTCAGGTCTGTCATATTGAATACCAACCGCACAACTGTGTTGATTGTTTGTTCGCCAACTGTCTGTTGCAACCATTGAACCGAACCTGTAATATCTTCATCGGTTAAATCTTCAACCGTTGTAATTGAATATCCTGCACTGTTCGCTTGATATAAGCGGTCGCAAAAATTAGCAAATGTTTCTTTATCGGCACCTGCGGAAACTTCACCGTCTGCCAATCCTAATTTTCCCGATACATCAGTACCCGTTTCGCCTGCCGTAATCGCTTTAATCGTTGCCGTTTTTCCGCTGTCACCTGAGGTAATAATAAACCCGTTTGTTGTCGTGTTAAACTCAACCGTTGCATTCGTATAAGCTTCACCGCCTTCACTGTTTTCTGTGATAACGGCTTGAATAACGCTTGCAACATCTGCATAACTGTTTGCCGATGAAAAGCTTAATTCGGTCACTTCAAAATCTTTTCCGCTTAAAGACATTTTAAAAGAACCGTCCGTGATTTTCTTCAAATCTTCAACGCTGGCAATGTTCTTTGAACCCTTGATAAATGCCTTTGCTTCTTCTTTATACCAACGGGCAACCACCAATTTTTCAGGCGCCGTACCCGATTTTGATAAATATCCGAAATATTTTTGTGCTGCTGCATATTCTTTCGATGCCGTACCGAAATACGAACCGACATCAGTCGTTGCACTGGCTCCGCTAAACTCAATAAACGGTACCGAACTCGGGATTAAGTCATTGACAACCGCCAATAACATATGCTTTTTTTCAATCGTTGCGGTGGCACTGGAAACAGATGCCGACATCGGAACAATCGTTGAATAAGGTAAACTCATTTTTTTCTACTCCTTTTTAAAAATTATTCCCACGATTGACAATCTTGTATTTGATTTTATCAAAATATGGGCTTTCACTCGTTATAGTATCAATCACAAATACAGATATGTCAAATCCGTATCTGTACTGATACTTCTTATTTTCTTGCAAGAATGTTCTATTTTCAATAGAACCGACCGACTTAAAATCCAATGTCGGATTATCATCGGAACCAACAGCAACTTGCAATGTCTGTTGATAATTTAATGCGTTCTCATAAGCACTTTTACCGTAAAAATCAAATTGAATATGATAAACTCTTTCAATGTCATATGCTTCAATCAGTTTATCTTCATCATCTATTCTTCTCGGCTGGCTCCACGCAATATTCTCAATATCTAAAATGTTCATTTGCGCCCAATCAGTCGGGGGCTGTGGCAACGTATCAATATAAGGGTCTACAAATTGTAGCCCTTTCGGTAATAATCCTTGCAAATAATCATAAACCGCCGAATCAATCATTCTTTGCCTCGTCTAAATAACAATAAGCCTCTGTCCAGCCGTCATTCATCTGTTGCCAATCCATTTTCTCTACAATCCTGTATTTGTTTCCCTCGCATACAAATGTATCGCAACCGAACTGCCTTAATTTATCAATCTGTGTTGCATTCAGATTAAGATAAACACGCCAGTATTGATATTCCCTTAATGTAAATCCCATTTCCTGCAATGTCTGCAAATTAGCCGGTTGTAATTTACCTTGAACCGTTATCGTTTCTTTTTCTTCTGTCGGCACTCTTGAATCGGGACTCCATACGGCTTTGGTGGTCGTAAACTCCATTGTCCGCCACGGATTGACAAACGCCAACGCTCCGCCTGCAATATTATGTAAGTTTAAACCTTTTTCAGCCATTGTCTCTAATTACCTCTATTTGTACGCTGTTTCTCAACGTTCCCGTGTCAATCAATGTGTGTGTGCTTCCCTTTTTCTTCACCGTTGACTTCGCATTCGGTGGTGGTATGTTTGAATCTATACTTCTCTGTATATCTCTCTTAATAATCATTCCAGTTTCAAGCGCTATTTGATTGAGTGTTTTTTTGCTGTCAACATCATAGTTTTCAATGACATACATTCGCCATTCATCTCTTTTCTTTAATGTCCGCCTTAAAAACGGCCGTGGCGGTATTCTTTCATTTCCGTATTCCTGCACCAACGCATTATGAATCAAGCTAAACCCGTTCGGATACCGTTTGTCTTTGATATATCCGACACGAACCCCTTTGACACTCTTTAATTCTTTTTTGATTCGGTCGCATAAATAATTTACATCGGATATATCGATTTTGACTTTGAAAGTCATCTTATAACGTCTCCATAATACGGGCTCAAAATCGGTCTTTCAGGCAACGGGGGCTGTATCTGGCTTATCAACGCTAATAATTCCATTCCGTACGGGCTTAAACTCAACCAATACTGCAACCAATTTTTAAACTGAGGTCTTACGAATGATGCGCTTACGGAACCCTCTGTCGCGCTGGCAACCGCTCCCTGTGCCACAAGATTCGGATTCTTAATTAAATAAAATGAATGCGCACAAGCCAAATATACCGCCCGTATTTGTTGCGTTTCAGGTAAAATAATCGTTCCCGTATGTACCGAAATAATGCTCTTTGCGGATTCATAAGCCCTTGCAAGCTCTTCTTCCGTTATCTCTGAAAAATCAGGAAACCATTCTTGAAACTTCGTTAATTCAACTTCTATTTGCATTTTTTTCTTTTCTTTTTCAAAACGGCTTTGGCTTCTTCTTCGGTCATCTGTGCGCTTCCGTCTTTGACTTCCCCGACTTCTTTCGCAAAATCTTCCGCATAAGCCTTTTTCTCATTTACAATAAAACAACCGTTCGGATTCTTTTCGCTCCGTATTCTTGGCGTGATAAAGCTTCCGTATTCTTTCATTAACTGTTGCCAATCTTCATCTTTGATGACGTTTAAAAAATCGCCACCGCCAATGCCGACTTGCAATACAATTTTTTTACCGTTTTTTAAAACAAATGCCGACGGGCAAGTTCCTTTTTTAATAACAATCATATTTCTTTCCCTTTAAAAAAAAGGGCGGTCGGTTAAACCGCCCTGTTCATTTTTAGGATAATCCGTTATAGCGGACAACAAACATCGGGTATTGGACAATAGCGCCCGAGGTCGCTGCACTAATCTTCTGTGAAACTGTGCTGTCTTTCACAAACAAGGGATATGTCCGAGCCATTTCAACATAAGAGTTAATGACTGTTTCAAATCCGTCTTCTTTGTAAATCGCATACATCACGTCGGAACCCGAATCAGCATTTGCGAATTGCGGTACAACAACGACTTCAACTTTTTCACCGTATGTGTCTTTGATGATTTTTTGAGCCGTTAAACCGTAGCTGTTTGCTCTGGTCAATAAAGCGGAGCAAGACGGGGAAACACCGATTACCAATCTGCCTCTTCCCGATTCAACACCCTCGCCGACAATACCGTTTGATTGTTCATTCAATTTAGCATAAGCAGCTGCGATATCGTTTGCAATATCTTCAGGTGTCTTATCAGCCCATTTAACTTTGTTGTCGCCTGCTGTCGGCACTGCAACATATTCACCCAAATTCGGGTCGTTCATTAAACCGTAAACCGGAGCAACTGTTCCTTTGCCTTTAACACCTTTAAAGAAAAAGTCATTGCGTTCAATAGCCAATGTCCGCATAGCGGCTTCCGCTTGGTCTGCCCGATAATTTTCTGCAAATGCACCAGCTGTCGCTTCCGCACGGTCTGTCGCATACCAACCA
>CANQSM010000030.1 GCA_947626525.1 uncultured Phocaeicola sp.
GTTTTCTGGCATTTATAGGAGTCTCGCAAGATTCTGCAGCCGTCATCTGCAGCCTTTAACTGAATATCCCTAATTTATGGATAATGTGATGCTAAAATATGGTGTGGCTTTTCTGATGCTATTGTCGCTCTCCTTTGCGGCTTGTTCATCGGAGGAAGATGCTTTGGAACCGAGTCATGCACAGGATAACTTTTTTTCTGTTCCGGAAGGGCAAAATGACCCTGTGTCGCAATTGCGCCGTAATTTCTATAATGAAACAGGGGTACACCTGTTGTTCAATGACACATTGCGTTGTGAGTATGGAGGAAAGGATGGCAATGGAAACGATTATTGGAATGTGGAAGTTGTGGATTTCAATTATAATCTGAATTCTTATGGAACCATGTCCTATCGTTTTGAACTTTTGGAGGAACAGCATTATCAAGAATGTGCGGATTTCGTTCGGGAGGCTGTGATTGATCGTATAGGTGGAAGTCTGCGTCCTTATTCGCTATTGTTGGTATCCTCTCTGGATACGAGGACTACCTCATCGAGGTCTTGGACTCCTACTGCGACTATCAGCAACATGCGTTGTATGGGAGTCTCTCTCGGGGATATAATTGATATGACCGAAGAGGAAAAGGACGCCTATAAAGTTACGCTTTTGGTACAAATTCTTTCTTCACGTATAAGTATTGATGATGAGCGGTTGGCTGATTTCTTTTCTTATGTAGGGGAGTATTATTCTGATTACGGTTATGCTGAGTATATAAGTGATGTTTGGCCTGATTGGGAAAATGGAGATATCGAACGAATAAGGGAAGCCGGTTTTTTTGATTACAATGATCAGGAAGACAGCTATTGGGATACGTTTATTTCAAGAACGAACGATTTCTCTTCATTCATGGAAAAAATCTTATCTATGACCTCGGAGCAATTTGAGGAAGCTTATGGCGATTATCAGAGTATCATGGCTCGATATGGGGTATTGAGAAACATATTGATAGAGATGGGAGTAAAACTATAATAAACGGGAAAAATGAAAAAATACATAATGTTATGGGTCGCTTGCACGCTGTCTTTTATGTCATGCGGCGACGATGATAGTGCACCGGCATTAATGCCGTCGGAAAGAGGAACTGTAACGGATAATGACGGAAATACATACGGTTGGGTGCGTATCGGCAACTTGGATTGGACCACTTCCAATGCCAAGAACGGAGTTCCAGTGTATGAATTGACTTATTATAATGGTTTTGAATGGTGGAATGCATTTGATGAGGAAGATGCTGAAGATTTGGCAGAGAACTATTTTCCGGTATATGGTAACTTGATGACTTGTGAAGAGGCTATGAATACGGCTCCTGCAGGGTGGCGCGTACCGACAGACGAAGATTGGCAACAGCTTGAGCAGGCGTTGGGTGCAAGCCAAACCGACAGCAAGGGATGGCGTGGAACAAACCTTGCGGATTTATTCCGTCAGGAGGGAGAAGGTACGGAACTGGCCATGAAACATGGGGGTGTCTGTACATGGAAGGCCGTATACGGTTGGATGGAATTGGAACTTGAGCATGTAGGAGAATATGGGTACTACTGGACTTCTACTGTGGATCCTTCTTATACGGATTTCGAAGCTGCTTACTATCGTAAGATATGTTACAATAGAGGTTCGGTAGAACGTCAGTGTGGCAAGGTCGATAAGCTGATGTCTGTCCGTTGGGTACGCGATGCCCAATAATATCAAGTCATGGGAGTTATGAAAAACAGATGCTTGAAAGGTGCCTTTAACTAAAAGATAAAGAAATATGAATGTGAAATCGGTGGGGTGGGCCGTGGCCTT
Source organism: uncultured Phocaeicola sp. (assembly GCA_947626525.1). GTDB lineage: Bacteria > Bacteroidota > Bacteroidia > Bacteroidales > Bacteroidaceae > Phocaeicola_A. Next base: position 1,820 of record CANQSM010000030.1, read on the forward strand.
GGGATTGGGGCTGGCTGCCTGCGGACAGAAAGAAGAAGGCTTTTCCATAGTAGGGAAGATTGGCGGAGGATTGGAAGACGGGACGGTTGTCCGTCTGATGGATATGGAGCAAGAGCCCTCTAAAGGAGTGGAAATCGTGCGCGACACGGTGCGTAGCGGCGGCTTCATACTGAAAGGCAAGGTGAAGTCACCGACATTGTGCCGGGTGGAAATTGAAGTGACACGCTATTATGAGGGTGGAAAACCGTATGAAGCGAAGACACAGACAATGCTGATGGTGGAGAACGTGCCGATGACGATGGAAGCGGCGCGTCTGGACAGCATCCCTTTGACATGGGAGTTCCGGAAATCACCCTTGCAGAAAGAGCGCAACGTGAGGGTGATGGCGCAAGGTGGAAGGGCCCAGAAGGAATACAACGAGTACAGAGAGGCATTGCATGCCTTGGAACTGGCTGCCTGGGAGGCGGACAACCGAGTGTGGACGTTGCGTTATGCGGACGACCGTATGAAAGAACCGGATACCGACAGTTTGGCTTGGTATACCCGTCTGGCCAAGGAGGCGGAACAAAAAGTGAGCAAGGCGCGCGACCATTTCGTGCAGGAGCATCCGGGGTATGCTATTTCAGTATACTTGGCACAGCAGAAGGCCGATGCAACCTTTGCCTATACGGTAGAGGAACTGAATGCGTTGGCAGAGTCGGCAAGCGTGACGTACGACACATTGCGGCTGGTGGCATTGCGACAGGCAGTGGAGGAAGCGAAGGCTTACGCCAAGGGTGTGGCGTATCACGACTTTCTTGTGGTGACGGAGCAGGGTGTGGAGAAGAACTTCTCGGACTTTTATACACCGGGCAAGTATGTGTTAATTGACTTTTGGGCTTCGTGGTGCGTTCCGTGCCGGGCTTCCGTCCCACAAGTGAAGGAGCTGGCGGCGGCATGCGGCGACAAATTGACGGTGCTCAGCGTGTCGTTGGACAGAAGCGAAGCAGACTGGAAGAAAGCTGTACGCGAGGAGCAGATGCCGTGGAGGCAGCTTATCCTTCCTTCCGATAGGGAGAAACAGTGCGAAGCGACCGAAAGATACAGATTCAATGCCATCCCCTACATGGTGCTGATTGACCCGGAGGGAAAGGTGCTTTGTGGGACGCATAGTCCGGATGAAGTGTCGGAAGTGCTGGAAAAGGAATTGCCTCTGTAAGGGGCCATTCTTTGGGATACCGTCCCGATAGTATAATATAAAGATAGGCTTGGCAATCTGCATTTGTCAAGCCTATTCTATATGGGTATAGTTAAATCTCGCTACCTTTTATTTCTCTACACGATACCAGTCGATATCCGCCCAGCCGCCATCGTTGGTGACAATGGCCGGACGTGTACAGAAGATACCGGTCTTGGCACCTATCCATTTGCCTTCGCGAACCTGTAACGGTTGTCCGAAGGATTGGTACTTCTTGCCATCGAGGCTGTAGCTGAATTGGCACATTACAATCTGGTCGCTGCCTCCTTCGCTGGCTGCAATCTTTTTGCTGGTGTCGTACACTTTGGCTCTTAAATAGATTGTAGGATCTTGCAACGGGAGTGTGGCGTTTACTGTCTCCTTGCTTCCGCGGTCGGCTTTTTTACATTCTACCTGAGAGAGAACGAGGCCTTCTTTGGTACTTTCCATGACCAAAGCGGCATAATCCATACCCATTACCACTAATCCTGTACGTTCGCCTTGGTATTTGTTGATAGGCTTGAACGTGATTTTGGTGCTGATGGTCTGGGATGGAGCCGTTGTCTTTTGCAACAACAGGTTCGATACGTCCCACAAGTTCTTGTAGTCGTTCGGCACCGGATAGGAATATAGACGAAGCATACTCTGATCACCGGCACAATAGTACCACTTCTCATTGATGTTGGCATGCCATTGCCATTGTAGTCCCAAAGTATAGCCGTCGAACTCGTCACTTTCTTGCGGAGTACAGATAGGGTAGGTCTTGCCTACGTTGGGTTTCTTGTATGTCAATACCGGGTCTCCGCAACCGTCGCCGTCCTTGTCCACGCCGATAACCGGCCAGTCGTTTACCCATTTCATCGGTTGCAGGTGCACCAGACGACCGTATGCTCCCACATCCTGGAAATGCATGAACCAGTCTTCGCCTGTCGGAGTGTCCACCCAACCGCCTTGGTGAGGACCGTTGACGTTGGTTTTGCCTTGTGCCAATACGGTTTTCCACTCATACGGGCCATATACGTTTTTGGAACGGAGTACTACCTGCCAGCCGGTGGCTACACCGCCTGCCGGATGGAAGATATAATAATAGCCGTTTCGCTTGTAGAATTTCGGACCTTCGCAAGTCTGGTGCGCTTCGTGGCCATCGAAGATGATACGCGACTGGGTAATGGCTTTTGTCGCCTCCTTGTTCAGTTCGCAAATGGCAATGACGCTTTTCAGCTGCGCACGGCTTCCTGCGTAGGCATGTACCATGTATACACGTCCGTCGTCATCCCACAAAGGACAAGTGTCGATGATTCCTTTGCCTGCCTTCACCAATACCGGTTCGCTCCAGGGGCCTTTCACGTCTTTGGCCTTTACCATGAACGCGCCTTGATCGGGGTCGCCCCAGAAAATATAGAACTCCCCGTTGTGGTGGCGTATACTGGGTGCCCATACCCGGTTCCCGTGTTCCGGACGCTCGTCTGTAACGGGAGGCAGTGCGTAAGGTATCGCCGCTCCGGCAAAACTCCAGTTTACCAAATCCTTGGAATGGAGCACCTGTAATCCCGGCAGACAGTTGAAACTGGATGAGGTAAGGTAGTAATCGTCTCCCACCCGGCATATATCGGGGTCGGAATAGTCGGCATATAATACCGGGTTTTTATAGGTGCCGTTTCCTTGGTCGGCTACCCATACTTTGGATACGTATGGCTCTTGCGCACGAAGGCTTGGCACAGTCAGCAAGGAGCAAAGAGCCAATGCGATAGTTGTTTTTTTCATGTGTATTACAATATTAATGTTTAATGATTACTTAATCGTTATCCGGCATGGGTGTTGCAAGGCTTGTTGCCATTGGCGAAGATAAGCGAACCATGCGTCGGGTCCTTTGAATCCGTTCTCTTCTTTGGCGGCGCAGAAGGTCAGGTGGTAGGAGAGGGAGCGGTCTCCGTCCGTATTCACCACTACCAGATAGTTGGCATCGTCTTCCACGGTCTTGCTCACATGGCGTTTCGGTACACATACGCCCAATCCCACCGTTTCTCTGGGGTTGTTTATCGTATCGGTTTTTTCCGGCAGATTGGTTCCCCACGAACCAGCCAGTCCGTCAGGTTGCAGGAACCCGATGTTGTTTTCTTCCACTTTCATCACTCCGGTACAGAATGTGTTTTCTTTCACGGAGGGTTCTTTAAATGAAACATTTACCTGTAAATCCCGGTGTCCGGCATACAAGATATAATGTTGTGTCATGTTCAATTTTTTACCTTGATACTCCCAATTGCGGTCATCCACTTCGACAACCGTACGGATGGGGCCGTAAGCTAAAATGCCTTCACTTCGCAGGCTTACCTTATCTATATATTGCGGTTCGTTGTTTTCCCATCCACGGAATGAACCGGCACTGACTGTCTTACCTGCCCACAGGACATCGTTGCCATAGCCTTTTTCCTTGCGCAGCGCCTGACTGCTGTAATAGTTGCCGGTCTCTAATTCTAACTGACGAAGCTTTTTGCCGTATATGTCAATGGATTGGCGGTTGTCGAAATATATACGGTAAGCTACCAGGTCTGATTCGAATGCCGGACCGTGATGCGCCAATGCACTGTATATTTGTTTGGGAGGTGTTGTGCCGGGTACGGAAAGATACTGGATAGGCGGGTGTTTCTGGCCTTTATCATTCAGTTTCATTTGGGCGTATACCTGTGCCGGATAAGTGGTAAGGGCAGACGCCGATGAAAATCTTACTTGTAAAGTCTTGCTGCTTTGAGCCGGCAGGTCTATGACAAAAGCAAGTTCATCCGCTTCGCCATCTCGGTTTAAATCGTCTGTTTGTGACGGAATTTCCTTTGTTCCATCCCAGACCGTTGCTGAATGAATGGTGAAGTCTGCGTGAATTTGATTTAGTTTGATGACTATCGGTTCATTTTTTTTCTCTTGGGTCCAATCATTCTGAACCGTGACCGATATGTTCTGTTCTTTGGTTTGTCCCCAAACAGATTGTGAGAGATTACATGCGATGCATGTAACGAAAAAGAGAGCTGTTTTCTTCATGGTTACAAATTGTTTTGACACTTGGTATGGCTTTAGAAATTCAATTCTTCTCCTTTTGCATCGATATCTTTATAAGATTTACCGTTGATGGTTATGTTTTGCACGTTCTTCATGCGGACTGTTGGAGACGGTTGCAATGTCCGGATGGTTACATTGTTAATCTTCACACTGTCCGCTTGGCTCAGTACAATGCCTTCTTTGGCATCGGTCACGACAATCTGGTCGATATTGATGTTTTGGATAGGCATTTCAGGCAATCCGTTGAAGAAGATGGCACGTCCGGAACCTTTGCATGCGATATTGGAAATGTAAATATTGCGGAAGGACGGAGTCTCTTCTGTTACAGGAGGAACTACGGGAGCCTTGTCTTTCGTATCTTCTGCCGTCACTTCCGTTGGAGAGAGGCCGCCATAGAACAAGTCGAACAGGATGGCTTCCGCGGGAATGTCAATCATATTGATGTTGCTGATATAGATGTTTTCTACTAGACCGCCGCGGCCGCGTTTACTCTTGAAACGAAGACCTACGTCTGTGCCCAGGAAGGTGCAGTTGTCAACGTAAATGTTCCGTACGCCTCCTGACATTTCGCTGCCCACAACAAAACCTCCATGTCCGTGTAATACGACGTTGTCTTTTACGATAACATTTTGGCAGGGTTCACCACGATGGCGTCCTTCCTCATCTTTACCGGATTTCAGACAAATCGCGTCATCTCCCGCATCGAACGAGCAGTTGATGACCAAGGCGTTGTTGCAGGATTCCAGGTCGAGCGCATCGCCATTCTGTGAATACCAAGGATTGGAGACACTGACTTTATTTAAAGTAATCTCCTCGCAGGAGAGCGGATGAATGCACCAGGACGGCGAGTTTTTGAAAGTCACCCCTTCCATCAATACTTTTTTGCACTTTACGATGCTGACCATTACCGGACGGAGGAAATCCCGTACGCTTTCCCATTGTTCATCACCTGCCTTGCCTTGTTGGAAATTATGCGCATTCATGTATCCGTTTCTTCCGCTTTCACTTGGAAACCATATATCACCCTTTTCATTGGTCACACCTCCGGATTTGAGCAGACTGTTCCATTGGGAGTCGGTCAGTTTGCCTTTTTTTACCGGACGCCACGTGTCTCCGTTTCCATCAAAAGTACCTTCTCCCGTGATGGCGATGTTTTCGGCGTTTCGTGCGGAAATAGGAGATTGGCAGCGGCGGGTTTCCCAACCTTCGAAAGAAGTCTTGACAATGGGGTATAAGCTATGGTCGGGTGAAAAGACCACCAGTGCATTCTTTTCCGTATGCAGGTTGACGTTGCTCAGAATCTCAATAGGGCCCGTCAGCCATAAGCCTGCCGGGATGATTACTTTGCCTCCACCTTTTTCGCTTACGTCTTTAATCGCATTGTTGATGGCTTCGGTATTCAATTCCAAACCTCCGGATTTGGCTCCGAAATCGACGATATTCACTTCGTAAGAATTGAATGAAGGCTGGATGACTTTTTCCATCTCGAACGGAAGGTTTGCGTACACGTTCGGATTGATCATTTCCGAAGTTGCCTGTTGGACAGGTTGGTTACAGGCAGTCAAAGCCATGAGGGCGCAACTGACTGCATAGGTACATGTTTTTTTCATTGTCTGTATTTCTCCTTTTAGTTACTTTGGAAGCAAATTTAACATAAACCCCTTTACCGGACAATCAAAACACATCTTTTTTTGTTGTATTAGGGCAATTTAATTGATATTTTTCGATTATTAATTTAAATAATCTTATCTTTGCAAACAAATTTAACATTGGTTTGGGCATGAGTTATAATTTGTTGAAAGGAAAACGGGGCATCATATTTGGTGCGTTGAACGAACAGTCTATCGCATGGAAAGTGGCTGAAAGGGCTGTAGAGGAAGGGGCTGTGATTACTTTATCCAACACTCCGGTTGCCGTAAGAATGGGTGAAGTGTCTGCCTTGTCCGAGAAATTGGACTGTGAGGTAATTCCGGCGGACGCTACTTCTGTGGAAGATTTGGAAAATGTTTTCAGACGTTCGATGGAAGTTTTGGGAGGTAAAATGGACTTTGTATTGCATTCAATCGGAATGTCTCCGAATGTACGTAAAAAACGTACGTATGATGATTTGGATTATGACATGCTGGAAAAGACATTGGATATTTCGGCCGTTTCATTCCATAAAATGATTCAGTCGGCTAAGAAGCTGGAGGCCATTGCGGAAGAGGGCTCCATTCTGGCATTGAGTTATGTGGCCGCGCAACGTACTTTTTACGGCTATAATGACATGGCTGATGCGAAAGCTTTGCTTGAATCGATTGCGCGCAGTTTTGGATATATTTACGGACGTGAGAGTAAAGTACGTGTCAATACCATTTCTCAGTCTCCGACGATGACCACTGCCGGATCGGGTGTGAAAGGTATGGACAGGCTGTTTGATTTTGCTAACCGTATGTCTCCTCTGGGCAATGCTTCGGCTGCGGAATGTGCCGATTATTGTATTGTGATGTTCTCGGATTTGACCAAAAAGGTAACAATGCAGAATCTTTATCATGACGGAGGCTTTTCCAGTGTAGGTATGAGTTTGCGCGCGATGGCTACCTATGAAAAGGGCCTTGACGAGTATAAGGACGAAAACGGAAAAATCATTTACGGTTAAAGATATGTGGTGTAAATCTTATATCCTGTTGGTATGCTGTCTGTGTCTGGCCGCTTGTGAGTGGGGAGCCGGAGGGGAGAAAAAAGGCACTGATGTGGATATTAAGGTTTGTCGGTTTGACAAGCTGTTGAGCGAGTATGTCTCACTCAACAGCTTTTCTGCCTTGCAAAAGATGAATACGGAATACCCTCAGGAGACTAAAATCCTGGTAGAGGACGTGCTGACGGTCGGTGAAGTGGATGATGACCGTATCAATAGTTTATTGAAAGCCTATTATGCGGATTCCACTATTCGTGTACTGATGCAGGACGCACTGGAAAAGTTCGGCGATATGAAAGACATTGAGCGGCAGTTGACGAAAGGATTCCGCCGCTTGAAAAAAGAAATCCCGTCGCTTAAAGTACCCAGGGTGTATGCGCAGATTTCGGCATTGAACCAGTCGGTGGTTGTGGGTGACAGTATTTTAGGTTTCAGTATTGATAAATATATGGGGGCGGACTATCCGTTGTATAAGAAATATTATTATGATTACCAGTGCCGCACCATGGAACCTTCCCGTATTGTTCTGGATTGTTTTATGTATTATTTGATTAGTGAATATCCTTTTCCGTGGGAGTGGAACCGTTCTTTGGTCGACCGTATGATGTATAGCGGTAAGATGCATTGGATTATTTCACGGATATTGGATTATGACTCGTTGGAAGAGGAGATAGGATATACGAAAGCTGAGGCTGCCTGGTGCGAGAAAAATCGGAAGGAAATATGGAATTATGTCATACAGAACCGTCATTTGGATGCCAAGGATCCGATGTTGCTTCGTATGTATTTACGTCCGGCCCCCTGTACGGCTTGCTTCGGGAATGATTCTCCTTTTGAACTGGGAGTATGGATAGGGGCCCAGATAATAGATGTGTACATGAAGAAAAACAAGGAGGTAACGATTGCCGGATTGCTGGAAGACAATGATTACAGAAAAATGTTGGCTGATATACAGTTCAAATTATAATATACCTGATTCTTATGGAAACTGCGCTGTATTTATTGCCTGTTACGTTGGGCGATACTTCAATTGAGTCTGTTTTGCCTGCTTATAATCGGGAAATCATTCTTGGCATGAGGCATTTTATTGTAGAAGACGTGCGTTCAGCCCGCCGTTTCTTGAAGAAAGTGGACAAGGACATAGACATTGATACGCTCAGTTTTTATCCTTTAAACAAACATACTTCTCCGGAAGAAATTTCAGGTTATTTGAAACCGTTGGCCGAAGGACATTCCATGGGAGTCATTTCGGAAGCAGGCTGTCCGGCTGTGGCAGACCCTGGGGCGGATGTCGTAGCCATTGCGCAACAGAAGAATTTGAAAGTGGTTCCATTGGTAGGCCCTTCATCCATTATTCTTTCTGTCATGGCTTCCGGATTTAACGGACAAAGTTTCGCTTTTCATGGCTATCTTCCGATAGAGCCGGGGGAGAGAGCGAAAATGCTGAAGCTGCTTGAACAGAGAATCTATTCGGAAAACCAGACACAGCTTTTCATAGAGACCCCTTACCGGAATAACAAGATGACGGAGGAGATATTACGGACATGTCGGCCGCAGACAAAAATGTGCATTGCCGCTAATCTGACATGTGAGGGCGAATATATCAAGACCCGTACGGTCAAGGAATGGAAAGGAAAAGTGCCTGACCTTTCTAAGATTCCTTGTATCTTTTTGCTTTATAAATAGCGTGGGCAGGCGCTTTCATGGCTTATTTTAAATGAGTCTTGAAAAATTTGGCTATGAGCGAGTAAATATGGTAACTTGTATTTCCTCCCCGAATGCCATGATTGCGATTTGTATATACTTGCATCTGGAATTGGATACCCGCTTGCACCAATGCTTCACTGTACTCTGCCGTATTACGGAAATGGACATTATCATCGGCCATTCCATGTACCAGCAACAACTCTCCGTGTAAGTCGTTTACACGCTCCAGTGCGGAAGAGCTACGATATCCGTCTCCATTTTCTTTAGGAGTACGCATATAACGTTCTGTATAGACGGAATCATAATATTTCCAGCAGGTTGGAGGGGCTACGGCCACTCCCGCGGCAAAAACGGGTGTTCCTTCACTCATGGCCATTAATGTGTTGTATCCTCCGAAACTCCATCCCCAGATACCTATCGCTTCTTTGTTTATATAAGGCAGGGAACCTAAATATTTGGCTGCTTCCACTTGGTCTTTTGCTTCCTTGACTCCCAGATTCATGTAAGTGCATTTTTCGAATTCCGCGCCTCGTCCTCCGGTTCCCCGTCCGTCAATGCATACACTGATAAATCCTTCCTGGGCCAGATAAGCTTCCCAGATGCATCCTTCACCTTTCTCACCTATGTTCCAGCTGTCTTTTACCATTTGTGAACCCGGACCGCTGTATTGGTACATGATGACCGGATATTTCTTGGATGAATCAAAATGGGCTGGTTTCACCATCCATCCGTTAAGTTGGATTCCATCAGATGTGGTGAACTGGAACAACTCTTTTTGTGGCATGTCCAGTCTTTTCAGTTTTTCTTTCAAAGCCTGGTTGTCCAGCAAGGTGACGAGTGTTTTTCCGTTATGGTCATGGAGCGAATAGACCGGTGGCGTGTTCAGGTCCGAATAAGTATTCATGAAATAGCGGAAGTTGGTACTGAAGATGGAACTGTTGCTTCCATGCCCTTTGGTCAATTCTGTTTTTCTGCCTTTGGCATCTATTTTATAGGTCGCATTATGCAACGGATTTCCTTCGTTGCTCTCAAAATAGAAAGAATTGGTAGTTTCGTCCCATCCGATGAATGAGGTGACTTCGTAATCTCCCCGGGTGACTTGCTTTACCAGATTGCCCCCTAATGTGTACCAGTATATATGATTGTAGCCGTCCCTTTCACTCATTAGAGCAAAGTGATCCTTGTAGAATACGATGTTCTCGTATGCGTTTTCTTTGATATATTGGGGCGCTTCATCGCATACTATTAGTTTGCAGACCGTAGAGCGCGGATTGGCCATATATATGTCGAAACGGTTCTGGTTGCGGTTTAGAGTCATGATAGCCAGCATGTCCGGATTTTGCGTAAACTTGATGCGCGGAATATATCCGTCGGTTTCTAAGGGCAGTTCCATTTTACGCGTTACCCTGCTTTTTATATCAAATGTATGTACTGTGACATCCGAATTTTTAGCTCCGGCAACCGGATACTTGTAACTGTATGCCCCCGGGTATTCATCAAACTGGTTCAGGGAAGGCTCCATGCCCTTATATAGAGGAAAGGAGAACATCGGGACTTTGGACTCGTCGAAACGGATGTACGCAATCATTTTACTGTCTGCGCTGAAATCAAAGGCCCTGTTGTATCCGAACTCTTCTTCGTTTACCCAGTCGGGTATACCGTTGAGTATTTCATTGAATTTGCCGTCTTTGGTTATCTGCGACTCACTGTTGTTGAACAATAATTTTACAAGGAAAATATTGTTTTCCCTTACAAAGGCGATATTATTTCCGTCCGGCGAGAATAAGGGCACTTGCTGCGGCCCGTTTTTGGATAGGGGCTCCAATGTATTATTCTTTACAGTGTAAAGATAATATTGGGCTGTGAACGAGCGGCGGTAAATGAGTTTGGTCTCTGTCTGAATGAGGATACGGCTCTCATCCGGTGACATGATGTATCCCTCAATCCTCTTTAGCTTATGGTTACGCGCGGTTTCTATATCGAATATGATTCCGGCTTCCTCTCCGGTTTTGAATGAATATTTGACGATGCGTTTGCCGTCGGGACTGATTTGGGCGTAATGCTCTCCGTCGAGTAATGGATTGACTCCATATATGCGTTGTGAACGGTAAGTGCCGTTGATGACGTCTTTTAGGCTCAGCTTATCGGCCGCCTTTGTAAGCAACGTGGACAAGAGGCATAATATGACTATAAAGGTTGTCTTTTTCATTGCAGTAACAGTTTGTTTTTAATAATTGCTGCAAAAGTAATGAAAATTCGGTGGATACCTTTTTATATTTTGTTATTTTTGCGTTGGTTATGGATAAAAATAAGATAGATACATCGCTTCTTTACAATGAGTTCAATGCGTTTCTGAAAAAACATTTTCCTTATAAGGTTCAGAAAATCTCCCTGGATGCCGGTTTCTCTTGCCCGAATCGTGACGGGTCCGTAGGATGGGGAGGCTGCACCTATTGTAATAACCGGACTTTCAATCCGGCATATTGTCATACGGAAAAGAGCATTGCCCTTCAGATGGAGGAAGGCAAGGCTTTTTTTGCTCATAAATATCCAGAAATGAAATATTTGGCTTATTTTCAGGCATACAGCAATACGTATGCGGGACTGGACGAGTTGAAACGGAAATATGAAGAGGCTTTGTCGGTGGAGGATGTGGTCGGATTGGTGATTGGCACCCGTCCGGATTGCATGCCGGATACGTTGCTTGATTATCTGGAAGAGCTGAATAAATATGTTTTTTTAATAGTTGAGTATGGCATAGAAAGTACGAACGATGTAACTTTGCGGCGTATTAATCGTGGACATACCTATGCCGTGGCGGCTGAAACTGTTTGCCGGACTGCGGCGCGGGGCATTTATACGGGAGGGCATGTGATTTTAGGATTGCCGGGAGAAGAGAAAGAGGAGCTGATTGAACAGGCCGGCATATTGTCAGCGCTTCCGTTGACAACTTTGAAGCTTCATCAGCTGCAATTGATAAGAGGAACCCGTATGGGCCATGAATATATGCGGAGTCCGGAATCGTTCCATTTGTATACGGCGGATGAGTATGCGGATTTGGTCATCGATTATATCGAGCGCATCCGGCCGGACTTGATTCTGGATCGTTTTATGTCGCAGTCGCCGAAAGAGCTGCTGATAGCTCCCGATTGGGGATTGAAGAATTATGAGTTCACCAATATGGTGAAAAGTCGCATGCGGCAGCGTGCGTCATATCAGGGAAGATATTATGAAGATAAATTTAAATAGTTGGAACAATGAAAATAAAAGGTAACGTACATTATGTAGGTGTGAACGATCGGACGAAGGCCCTTTTTGAAGGAATGTGGCCATTGCCTTACGGTGTTTCGTATAACTCGTATTTGATAACGGATAAGAAGATTGCGTTGGTAGATACCGTAGAGGTGGATTTCTTCGAGCGCTATTTGCGCAATATAAGGCAAGTGATAGGGGATAGGCCCATTGATTATTTGATTATCAACCACATGGAACCGGATCATTCCGGTTCCATCAATTTGATTCGGAAATATTATCCGGAGATTACATTGGTGGGGAATAGGAAGACATTCGACTTTTTGACAGGATTTTATGGTACGGCGGAAAATTGTCTGGTCGTTTGTGAGGGAGATGTACTTTCTTTGGGACGTCATCATTTGAGATTTTACATGGTTCCCATGGTGCATTGGCCCGAAACGATGGTTTCTTTTGATGAGACGGAAGGCATACTTTTCTCGGGTGACGCGTTTGGATGTTTCGGAGCGTTGAACGGAGGAGTGTTGGATACCTCGATGGATACCACTCCTTACTGGAGCGAAATGGAGCGTTACTATTCCAATATTGTCGGAAAATATGGCTCACCGGTTCAGAAAGCTTTGCAAAAGCTGAAAGGATTGGAGATAAACGTGATAGCTTCTACGCATGGGCCTGTATGGACGGAACAGATATCCCGCGTTGTTACGACTTATGATCGTCTGAGCCGTTATGCTACGGAGCCGGGGCTTGTTATTTGTTACGGAAGCATGTATGGCCATACCGGGTTGATGGCTGAGGCGATTGCGGAAGGAGCTTCAGAACGGGGAGTAAAAAAGATTGTGATGCATGATGTCACACGCGCCAACCATTCGTATATCATAGCGGATATTTTCCGTTATAATGGATTGGCGGTCGGTGCTCCTACCTATAATGGGACGTTGTTCCCGGAAATGGAAGCTTTGTTGGGCAAGATTGTTTCCAGAGATATCAAAGGCCGCTATCTGGGTTATTTCGGCGGATGCAGTTGGGCAGGTCAGGCCGTGAAGCGGATTGCCGAGATTAATGAGCGTTTGAAATTTGAAGTAGTCGGCACTCCGGTCGAAATTAAGCATGGCGTCGATTCGGACAGTCTTGAACAATGTAAAATACTGGGAAGAGCCATGGCTGATAAGATCATGGCAGATTAAGGAGTTAAGAAGATGTTCTCTAAGCCTTTTTCTTATGTCTGAGGGTTACCGCTTCAACTTATAAAAAAGCCTTGCGAAAGTGTTGACACACGATTCGCAAGGTTCGTTTTTTATCTGTAATAGTGCTGCGTGTAGTTTCATTATTTATTCCAGACATAGTTTGCCATTGTCATCAAACCAGTCAGCAATCGCCTCTTCAAACGTGTAGCGGAAAGAGTACCCCGAATCGGCAAGCTTCTTGCCGCAAATGTTTGTGGATATCTGAAGTTTCCTCACACGAGCCGGACAGATGCCCATCGGGCTGCCCAAACATTGGGCCATGTAAGCGGCCGGCATAATCAGGAGATTGGGGATATAGGGTACGGACCGCGTCAATCCTGTCACCTTTTTCATGGCCTGTACGATGTGGTCGATTGTGTAAGCCGGCTCGTAACAGCAATTATACAGCTCTACCCCCTGTCCATGATGCTCCAGCCGATAGAGCATGAAACGCACCAGTTCCTTTACGTATATGCAAGCCTTTATCGTATCCTTGCGTCCCGGATAAGCAAACGTATGCTTGCGTATGCCCCAATAAAGACGTGTAAAGTTCCCGTTCTCCCCCTTGCCGAACACCACGCCCGGGCGGACAATGGTCAGCTGCCTGTTCATTGCATCCTTCGCCTGCCATATCTGATGGATTTTCTCTGCCACCAGCTTGGATATGCCGTATGGCGTATTCGGTGTGGGCAATGTCGTTTCCTCTTTCAGCTCCTCAGCCGCCCCGTAAGGAGCAATGGAAGAAGTAAACACGATTTTCCTGATGCCATGTCTCTCCGCGAAGGCGCATACATTCTCCGCGCCGCGTATATTGGTCTCAAAATATTCATGATCCGGATGTCCGGGAGTACGATGCACTGCCGCAAAGTTGAAGATGGCATCTTCCGGAGTAGGGACAAAAGGCACCTCCGCAACAGGTTTGCGCACATCACAATAGACAAAGGTGGATTTTAACGTCTCATCCTTCCGTAGCGGAGAATGATAATCCCTCTTTACGGCCGGAAGTGGAGTGCCGGGTGCTACGATATCAAGGTTATAAATAGTCGCTTCAGGGTGTACTTCTTTTAATAATTTAGTGAGATGTGTACCGATGAATCCGGTACCGCCAGTGATAAAATAGTTCATATCAACGATTAAAAACTTTGTTTATACTTTTTCCTGAAAAACTTTGCCATAATAAAGCCAATCACTTTCTTATGGAAATTCTTTTTCCCAAAATAGATATAATCAATCTCTTTATACGAAAGCCGGTTCTTCATTACCCATACATCCAAAAGCCGTTCGCTGACCCTTCCTATCAATCTGGCTTGAAACGGATCCATCCCGGGCAAATCATAATAAGTCTCTAACTTTTGTAATATCGGGAACATCCATTCACAATATTGATGAAATAATTCCCGTTTCATGATAAACATGTTGAATAAATGTTCACACCGTCTTTGCATGGCTTTATCAAAGAAAGGCAGGTATTCCGGACATAGTCGTGAAATAACAATGCGGGTATTATCAAACTGTTTCCCGTCAAACGTATGGTCATAGTGCGAATATACCGTTTCAATATACAGCCTGCGCATTTTAGGTAATATCAAATCATATTTTTCACAGAGTGTTTGCGCTTCTTTCGATGTCAAAATGCTGTCCCAATCATTCTTTTTATGTTTGAAACAGAAATGCCTGCGGTAATGCGCTAACCCGATATAATCCGTCTCCAGATTCTTCCACGCCCAATAAACAGCGGTCAGTTCACTGTAATAAGGATTCTTCTCTGAGATATTCTCCCCGTCATTGTCAGGCTGGTAGCCTAAGTCTGAATCAGGATGCAGTGCCTTGCCCACCTGTACGGGCAGGTACACGTCGTCCTTGGGCATCTCACACTGCTTGTGTGCCGCCACCAAAATCTTGATGTTCATATATGATGATTTTGTTCGATAGTTTCTATTCAAACAAGAAGGTCGGCATGGTTTCAGCAATAAGCCCATCTTTTAAATTCTGAATGAATACGAAAGACCTGTTCAACTTTGAATTTCAAACAGATAAATAAGTCACAAATGGAATTTTCATCAGAATGTATGTGCTTTAATCCGCATGATGAATATCGTGCAATATAAAAGATTTCAATTTCCTAAGTCCATATATGAAAGCAACAGGAAAGAATAATCCGCACAGCGTATAGACTATCAACAAGATTATATTATTCCCCAGTTTTGGAGTCATCAAATATTCCAATCCGCCGTCTACAACACCCAAGGCCATCAACAGCATCGTACAAAGTTTGAAGCCAACGATATGCAATCCCATGATATAGAATGATTCCCTGCCACATACTTCCAATACTTTTCCGATACGCAGCTTTACCAGTTTCTTCGAGATAAAACATACGGCATAAAGTGCAGCCGTACATCCTACGGTAAGCTGCAATACATCTTTATATCCGTTGTGATTCATACCAATTGTGCCAATCAATAACGAAGATTCATACACAATCAATACGGCTGCTGCAAACAGATAAGGATTATCAAACTTCACTTTCAACCTGCCATGCAACTGCTGCCCAATGTATAACAATAACATTACCGATATGGCATTGCTGAATCGAGGTATCGTGATTCCATATACATTAGTCACCACACAGGAAACGGTTTGTAATACCAGTAATATAAGTGGGATGATGTACTCCCCCCCCCCCGTTTGCATTTATTAACAATATAACTGATAATACTATAGCCGCATAAAGCAAACAGCAAAGCATATACAAACCACATCGCTCCCATTATCGGTTCACGTCCAGCACACAGCAAGGTCTTGATAATGCCTATCGCATATTCCTTCATATCCCATTCGGCAATCATTTTTTCTCCATATACTACGCCAGGCGAGTACCAGCTTAACTTGAAAAGCATGTTATGCAGCAGGGTGGCAGGCAGATAAATATAAAGAGCCGGCAAATAAAGCGACTTGAATTTTCCCTTGATGAAAGAAACAGGCTGCAACAACCGTTCGTCTTTCAAAAAGAATCCGCCAATCAAGAAGAATACCGGAACATGCCAGTACCACCCCAGCATGGCACTGATATTGATAAACGAAAGTTTAGGATAAACAAAGTCTACGTGAAGTAAGACTACAGCTAAGATGGTAATGCCTTTGGCTATGTCGACATAGGCAGTACGGTTAGATACGTTTAATGATAGCGCATTCATATTAGAGTGACTAATTGAAAAATGTTGCTCTGCTACAACACATACTTTTTCATAAACGGAATCTTCATCAAGATGTATGTGCTGCACAAGGACAAGAGCGTGAATAGCAGGAAGAATGCCATGAAATGGTGAATCGGAACAACCAATTCTTCATCTATTTCCAGAAACTTATAAGCAAAATTGATAAATATAGGATGCATCAAGTAAATGCCAAAACAATAAGGTGCTAGTTTATTTGCCAACTTCCAGTTCACATTCAACGACTTAAATAAAAGGAATAAAGCTGAAGCCAGACAGATTGCGACAGGTGTTGCATAACCGTAAACATTAAAACCATAATAGCATTTTGCGATAATAATCCCTAAGCACAGAATGACGATTACGGCCAGAAGCATCTTGTTTCCACAAATCTTTTGCGGTGCTTTCCAACACAGCCAATATCCTAACATGTAAATAAATAGATATGGAGTGGCAAAAATCATATAGCTTTTCAATTCAGCCCCGCAAGCATTCAAGGTGGGGAATAAAGATGAAAGCACGAACAGAAGTCCCAATGCAACCAGCCAATCCTTGTCCGAAGCTTTTATGACAAACGGCTTAATAATAGGCGTAATCAGGTAAAGTCCTATCAGCATGTATAAATACCACATGTGTACCCATGAATTTCCTGTAATGAAATGTATAATACTGTTAATTACCCCCCCCGATTTACTAAAATACGTTTCGATCAAACACATAGGTAAGCCGAATATCAGCAAAGCAAGTGCTATTCGTTTCACATATTTATGCCAAAACAAATTGAATCCCACTTCTTTTGCCGGATTAAGGAACAATGCACCCGAAATCATGATAAAGATAGGAACGCCGAATTGCATGGTAAATTGATAACATGTCAATATAAAAAAATCATTGTTATCTGAAAAAGCTCTAGTCTCCCGTATCCCTGCACTAGTATGCAGAAATACCACACTTAATGTTGCCAGTAAACGTAAACTGTTAAGATAATTAATTCTTTTCATGATTTGATGTAAGCACTCAATTTAGGGCATCCCCCTTTGAAAGTGCACTTTTTAGTGCCCTAAACCGAGCTTTGTTAATTAATTAGTTTTGAATTTAACATTGTCAGGTAGCCAAAGTGATTTTGTCAGGAACCATGTTGACATAATCCCTGCACTCGTTAAAGATATTTTTGAAAAAAGTTCCGATAAAGTTCCAGACAGAACTGCCGTGAAGCTTTACCGTTCCTATTACACTATGATAAGTCGCAGCCATCTCAGCACCGGCATCACTACCATAATGCAGTGAATTGTTGCGTTGAGCAGTCAGTTTTCGAATGGTCCGCTCAGCGAGATTATTGTCTATCGGGAGTTCACCGTCATCCAAGTACACAAAGATCTCTTTCCAGAATTGATTCAGATAATTAAGAGCTTCTGTATAATACCGACTTCTGAATTCTGAATCCTTTGACAGTTCACTGTCTAACAAGCTACGCAATTCTATCAGGAGTTCTTTCGTTTCCAGGCTTTGCCTTTCCCGTAACCTCTCTTTCGGGGTAAATCCGGCATCATCACATTTATGCTCCCTCATAAAGAATTCCTTTAAGATGTTGGAAAAGTGTTCAGCTGGCTATGTCGATATAGGCAGTACGGTTAGATACATTTAATGATAACGTATTCATATTTTTCCACGATTGTTTAAAGACCTCTCCCCGTCATTCTAAACAAGAGATTTTTGCAATGATGCAAAAAGTACAATATAAGCGAAGAACGTGTTCTTGCAGCCAAATAAAAAACTACTTCCACACGATTCAGATAGTGCATATTAATCTCGCTTATCGGTAAGCTATAAAACTCATTCCTTAGCAACCTTTTAAACGAAGATAGCCTGAACCTCATGGGCTGCGGATTACGTGGATGGAAATATTTCATTTTCCCATAAACATAAATACTGTTTAGAACCTTTATGTTGAATGCGTCCATGAATATGTGTGGTTTATTTTCCTCTGTTATGAATCTATATAATTCTTGAAAAAACAATTCATAACTATGTTCGATATTGTCAGTAAACTGTGAGAATCCTGAATGTATACTTTTTCTGTAATGATACAAATAGTTGTTTACATAACAGATTGAATGAGACCTTTCATAAGCGTAAAGATTAAAAGTATTATCCTCCATCCTACTCAATTTCGGATTGAATCTCAAATTGTACTTATCAATCAAAGACTTCTTATATATTTTTGCCCAAAGAGAACCAGAGTCGGCAGTGCATAAGTTATCCCTATAAATGTTGCCACATAGGAATTGCAATAGAAATCTGTCTTTGTCTTTACCACGGGCATAGATATAATCATCTTTAAAAAAAGGCTTCGCATCTTGACGGTACTGGTAGTTTACATAGGTCGAACATAGAATAATCTCCGCATCAGTCCGACTTGAATATTCCGCAAAAGAACTTAAATATATCGGTTCTATCCAATCGTCAGGGTCAACAAAAACTATCCATTCGCCATTGCTGATGTCAAGACCTGAATTTCTTGCAGCCGCCACCCCTTCGTTAGTCTTATGAATGACGGTTATTCGAGAATCAGTAGATGCATATTTATCACAAAACACTCCGCAGTCATCAGGAGAGCCATCGTCAACTAATATCAAGGAAAAATCGCTGAAAGTTTGATTTAAGATACTATCTATGCATTGCTCCAAATATGGTATGGGTGTTTTATATATTGGAACAATAATGCTAAATATAGGAATCCGTTTCATGACTATTTAAATAAAATTGTTCTATATGGGTATACAGAAGAAGTTTCAATAGTGTCGATACTCCGCATATTTCTTGTTGCTTTGTGCTGAATATAAATAGTAGATGAGAATAGCAATATAAGGATGACAGTCACAATACTTCTTTTCATTTTTAGGCATAACATCAATTGAGGAAAATACCCCAGTATTGCAATAAAAAAGTAGGTACATATTCTCATGGCCGTATGAGAGCTTATACTTAACACGTTTATAAAAAAACACCCTAAGCAGACACAACCGATATAATATTTGAAATTATCATCAGTTTTGGATAGCCTATTGTAAAATATTAGCGATAGAAATGTGAGCAGATAGACCAAGTCTTTAATTTTTCTACCTCCTTGAAAGAGGTCATCTCCCAATTCAATATACTGATGGAGTCTTACAAACAAGGTGATATCGTTAGGAAGAAATGTCAAAATCCTAAATACAAACATTTCTATTAGAAATGACAATACAACGATTACCCATAGATATATCTTGTTGACTTTGTCCCATGGGATTAGAAACAAAATGCCGATAATTGCCGAGTTATGACACAGACTTGCCACAACCAAACAAATAACGAACTTTAATGGACGATTCCTAAATCTGCATATACCCCAAAATAGCATGGCAATGGCCATAAATTGTCTAACGATACTTAGGGAGTTGGCAAAAAAGAAAGGAAAGCACACAAATAGGATCACACTTAAACTATAATTTTTAACATTCCCCTTGCACATGAATGCTATTCCATCGTTTATTAACCCGTAGATGAAAACCGATGTGAACAGGAAAAACAAATATGGATTTGTTTTACTTGTACAAATGCCTAAATATGTCGGTATAAGCTCAACCTCTCGAGAACTTGTTCCTTTGGCAAGTTCCCAATAAAAAAAATAGTCATAGCCTATGCCGTCCCGAATGGATGCGAAAATAACCAATAAAACAAATATTTTTATCTGCTTCGCTTTAATCGAACTGCCATCGAGTATAAAGAAGATGAGAAGAATAAAAAAAATCAGGTAGCCTATCATATATGGAGTTTCTTGTAACCACAAATCAATTTGTCTATACAAGTGTCAAGAGAAAATTCTCTCTGCACATATTGCATCAATATAGGTTGCATCTCTTTATCGCATAAGGCATGAATTATTTTTCCCCCTATATCATCTATATCATAAGGATTGACAGTATATGCCATACCTCCATAATATTCTTTTGGCCCTCCTTTCTCCGTTATGACGATGTTGCAACCATAAACAGCGGCATCAAGTGCAACCATCCCTACACCTTCATTTATGCTTGGCAAGGCAAACACTTTTGCCTCGGCGTATAAAGTTTTAAGCCTTTCATCGCTCACTTTACCGAGGTATGTAATATTGTCAGTTGATTCTATCAATATCTTAAAGGGAGCAAATTTATCATGTTCTACACTACCGGCTAAAACCAAATTAAAATTGTACTTAATAGCGGCTTGCATAAGCCTCATGACATTTTTGCGTTTTTGAGTCAAGATGCTTACGCTCAGACAAAAATTTTGTTTTGAAGGCATTGTATTTAGAGGGGTAAGCCTATAAGACAACGGCACAACCTCAATTTTCGAATATGGTTGAGAATAGCAATAGTGGACATATTCTGCTTCATACTTGCTTCTAACATAAATTTGTTTAATGAATTTCAATGCCATTCGAACATCATGATTATAACTGCTGAGCCTTAAATTTTTTATACCCCAATATGAAGCCAGTTTGTATTTCCATTTTGATTGAATGGTATCAATTATGGGTGAAAACACTATGCTCGAATTTAACTTATAAGCATCTGCTGCAAATTTCAGAATAAACTCACAAGGGCCGATGATATGTATGATGTCAAACTGATTCCATAAATATCTTTGCCACGGATTTATTTTAACCACCTTGTGACCTTTGGCTTCAAGTGCTTGTGCCCATGTTTCCGCTTGTATTCTGATGCCATTAAATTCATCTAATGAGAAAGTCTCACTTATAACAAATGCAATATTCATAAGTTAATTCTTTATTCATATGTTTCATCCATTTTCTTCAAGTGCGGATTTTAGAGCATTAAGATAATCGTATTTATTCGACATATCTGGTTCAAGGAATGCCCCTTCACCCCATTCATTCCATGCTGTAAGGAATATATATTCTTTATTTTGAGCTTGACTAATCTTGATAAGTCTACTCATATATTTATGAAATTTTGAGGGTGTGGCACCTTTTATCAGTTTGCCTCGTGTTCCTCGTCTTGGCGTATCGTCATATGCGACAAAAGCACCTAATGAAATGTTTTTTGATTTTGCGTTTTTGGCTGACCTCAATATATTCCGCCATACACCGTCATATGAGTATATTTCGAGAAACTTCATACCAGCTATCTGCATGGCTTTGTAAGCAATCTTGCGAATAGAAAAACGATTTCTCCAACTACAATGTAATGGTTCGTAAAAATATTGATGATAAGATTTTGGGATATGAAAATCAAAGACATGATGAAAGATGAAATGTATGCCATCAAATCCATATTTTTTGGCCAGACTATCCCAACAATCCATCATTGGTTCCAATTCTTTACTATAATTGTAAATTCCAAAAACAGGACGATTATTAATTTTTATATGCCTACAATCATTGAAATACGGAAGGAGATAATTGAAATGCCTTGCCCAGTCTGTTTCTGTTCCTAAGATATAGGGGATAAGTACAGCTTTTCCTTTGTGGGTTTTCTCCTTGTCCCCCTCAAAAAAGGGTGCCCAATCGTTTCCCGGAATATTACTCCAACTACGTGCCCAATTACCATTATCCCAAATATAAAAATAATTTATGTCTATATCTTTATTGTCTAAAATAATTTGTGCCGGTTTCGTAAGAATATTCTTATCACTATTGAACCAATAATGATAAATGCCGAAACCATAAACACCATATTTCTTAGCTAACTCAGTCTGCCATTTAACATTTTCTTTCTTTGATAGGTCGTAATAATTATTATCTAGAGGAACCTTTGGTTGGTCATGTCCTTCATATAAGGACTTAGCTTTCTTTACAGTTACCCAATCTGTGAACCCCTCACCCCAGAACTCATTATTTTCGGGTATCTCATGAAACTGAGGTAGATACATTGCTATTATTTTTGTCTTCATGTTTCCTCTATTTTAACAAATGCGGCGTACTTATGCATTAATTGGAGGCTTACATTCATTGTTCATACTATTTGAATGAAAACTATATTTCCACGATTTCGCTGATGTGACAATCAACGAAAGGAACGATTGCCGTAGCCCATGTCATGCCAACGCCGAAAGCACTTAGCATCAACCGTTTTTCTCCCTGCATACAATCTCGCAGACAATCCGCTATGGTCAGCGGAATCGACACCGACGAGGTGTTGCCGTATTTGTGTATTGTCGAGGGTATGCGCAAGGTATCGAGTTTTAATTTTCTGGCAATGTAACTGTTGATGAAATTGTTTGCCTGATGAAAAACATACCAGTCCATATCCTCGATGCGTTCGCCGGAGGCTGCAAACAACCGCTTTATGTCTTTGGGGATTTCGCCAATTACAAAGTTGAAGACATCGCTGCCTTTCATATATCCCTGCTCGTCGCTGCGGATGTTTCCGTACTCATCGACCACCTTTTCCCGCAGTGTCTCCTCGCTGCTCGGATGGCGGTAACCGCCTCCGGGTATCATTATCAGGTCGCCTCGCGAGCCGTCGCTGTTCATCGAAAACCAACTCGTTCCGAATCTCTCGTTCCTCTCAATCAACGCCGCAATTCCTCCGTCACCGAAGATGAATGCCGAGTGCCGGTCTTTTGGGGAATAAACTTTCGAGCGTGTTTCGCCGTCGAGCAACAAGGCTTTTCGCAGTCCGCACCGCTCCATGAAAGCATACATGACGCTCAATCCGTATATGAAACCGGAACAACCCAGATTGATATCGAATGCCATCGTACTTGACGGCAAACCCAACCGCGATTGCAACAGAATGGAAGTAGCCGGCATGCGATAATCAGGAGTTTGCGACACGAACACCAATAAATCTATCTCGTCGCGGGATATGCCGTTGTCTTCAATCAGCCGTTCCGCCGCCGCTTGGCACAAATCCGATGAACAAGTGGAAGCATCGGCAAAGCGCCGTTCATAGATACCGATTTTGTCGACCACTTTGCGGACATCTTCTTCCGGAAAATATTGCGTATAACGGTAATTGTCGATTACCTGTTTCGGAACACAGCCCGCCAATGCCGTAATTCCGACTTGCGAATATTTAATGATTGCCATTTTTGATTAATTGTTATCATTCTGATTTAGGGTCACAAGATTCCCCCCCCCCATCAATAACGACGCTTGTTCCTGTAACCCAGCAACTTGCGCTGGATAATAAGTATATAACGCCCCATGCTATGTCGTTTGGATGCCCGAATCTCTTGAGCGGATATTTTGCCAAATACCGATCTAACTGTTCTTCGGATATGGTTCCCCTGTGAATCAACGGAGTTTCTACCATACCGGGAATAATGCTGTTCACCCGGACTTTTCTCACCGAGAATTCATGAGCGCAATACTGCATAAACGAATTCAACGCCGCTTTGGAAGTTCCGTAAATACCGTTGCCGTAGTTGAACGAATATATACCTCCGATGGAAGCGATAAAGACCAACGAGGATTCAGATTTCAGAATTTTTTTCTTGTACAGCAATCGGGTCGTCTCTACGGGTGAAAAGAAATTCGTGTTGAAAATTCTGTCGAATTTTTCTCGTGTGGAAAACTGGACGGGCAGGGTCAGTCCGATACCGGCGCAAAGGGCGGCGCCGTCAAGCGGCGGAAGTTGCCCGACCAACGACTCGATACCCTCCTGCCCGGAGAGGTCGGCAATCACCCGCCGATGGCCTTCTCCTTCGAGGGCATCGAAAGTCTCTTGCAGCCGTTCGGAATTACGACCCGTAATGACTACCGTCGCGCCCATTTTGGAACACTCGATGGCAGTGGCGCGTCCGATGCCCGATGACGCACCCGTTACGAGGACAGTCTTGCCCTCCAATGAAAATGGATTATACATAGTATTATTATTCTTTATTTACATTCAACCAAATCCGAAATTACGATATGGTCGGTCGCAAACGCCACCGTTCCCCACGACAGCCCGACACCGAATCCGCAGCAGACAAACTTCGTCGAACGCTCTTCTACCTTCCCTTTCAACTGCGTGACAATCGTCAGCGGTATTGATGCAGACGAGGTATTGCCGAACCGGTACATGCACGACGGGACTTTCGCCTCGTCCAGTTTCAGTTTCTTGACAATCAGGTTGTTCATTTTCATGTTTGCCTGATGGAAGACATAATAATCCGCCGTCTGATAGTCGAATCCGAAATGCTCCGCCAGTTTCCTGACCGATTTGGGGGCTGTCGATATGCCGAAGGCAAAAACGTCCATGCCTTTCATACGGGTTTGCAGCCGATTGTATCGGCGCCCGTCGATGACCTCCTCCTTGAATGATTCCAGGGTTATTTGGTTCCTCGCACCACCGTCGGGAATCATGATGGCATCGTATCCGCTGCCGTCTGTACCGAAATGGAAACGGAAACCTTCAGCTCCTTCCTGATATTCAAGCGCTGTTGCCGTACCGGCGTGTCCGAACAGCGGGTCATTGAAAGGTACGCGCCGTTTGGCGTCTCCGCACAATAGCAAGGCTTTTCGGATATGCCCGTTCTGAAAGAGCGACACCGCACTGCTCAATCCGTAGACCCAGCCCGAGCAGCCCAAAGGAATATCTATGGCGTAGCATTCGGTAGAGAGGTGTAAGCGATTTTGCAGGATACACGCCGTTGCCGGAACAATATAATCGGCATACTGCGATACGAAAATCAACGCATCGATTTCCGACTTCTCCCATTCCAAATCGGAAATCAATCGTTCGGCGGCATCATAACATAAATCGGAGGTGGTATGCGTTTCATCATAACGGCGCTCCAAAACGCCCGTTGTCTTCACAAAGTCTTCTTCGCTATAGTCTTGCGATATTACCCCCCCCCCCCTCAAATTGCTGACGATGGTGGCGGGTACACCGGCAGAAAAGCCGGCGACCCGCACATTCCGAAATTCCAAAAATGCCATAGTTTACATCTTGCTTTGAACGGCCTTGAACAAATCCTCGATGGTTTCAGCTTTGCGGATATCATCGCCTTTGAGGGTAACATCGTACTCCTCATCGACCATGGCGATAACCGACAGTGCCGTCAGCGACGACCACTCGTCCAAATCGTGAAAACGGGTCGCAGGGTTAAATACACTCGCATCGGTATCTTCAAACTGCGATGCAAAATTCTCGATAAATTCTTTCAGTTCCATAATGATTTGTAATTAATGGTTTATTTGTAACTATATCATAATCAATAATCCGTGTCATTTATGTGCGTTGGAATCCGGATTCATGACAAAATCTGAGCCGTCATCCAGTTTCAACATCTATTTTTCAAGAAGGAAATAATCTCCTTTCTCCGCTCCAAATAATATTTCCGATAATTTCGCTCCAGCTTCTCCATGGGGATTCTTTGTTCGGGAGGATATATCTTCGCCTCTTGTTCGTATATTTCTTCCGGAGTATATACGAATCCGACCACTTTTGTCGGATTTCCGACGACAATCGAATAGGGAGGCACCGACTGTCTGACAACAGAAGCTGCGCCTATGACGCTTCCTCTACCGACCGTCACATTGGGCAGAACACAGGAATGTTCCCCTATCCATATATTGTCCTCGATTATTACCGGTCCTTGCGAAAAAAGACGTTTTGCCCCGACCCGGCAGTTAAATTCATCGGTGTCGCCATATCCATGCGAGTTGTCGGTTATTAGTATGAAATCCCCCATACCCACATTATTGCCTATGACAATCTTGTTTATTGCCGTAATATGGGAATAGGCACCGATACTGCAACAATCACCAATCCTGATTTCCGGATGGAACGTTTGAGAATTATACTTATCCCATGCCGTCAATTTGGTTTTTTCACGGAAAACGCATCTTGAACCGACGGTTATGTATCTGGCTCCGAGAAGATGCCGAAATGAGGGCTCAAATCTGGTTCCCTTGCCGACTGCCCTAAAACCGCTCTGTATGTAGCCGGTATAAACCGCCCTGTAAATCGACCGAGATATATCCGCAATCTTAAAAGGATGCAGAAAACTGTATAGGATGACTCCGGATAAACGCAAAAAGCCCTTTAATAATTTCTTCATAGTTGCTAAGATATTCATTCCTTAATAAGTGTTTGATTATCATAATTCGATGGCCGAACGAATTGTCTTAATTGTCTTGAGCACTAAAATATATAGACGACTACCTTATTGACGTTTGTGCGACAATAACGAAGCATAATATACAAACTCGTTTGTTTTTCGGAAAAACAAAACAAAGGTCGTTACAAGCAAAATAGAAATCAGTATTCCTTTTGCTATAAAATGCACCCAATTATCTACATAGACATATCGGGATATCCCATAACACAAGATTAAAAGTATTATAAAAAAGAATATATAGGGTATGTTAAATACCCAAAATTCTTTGGATGTTTTCTTGAAACCATAACGATACAACATGAGTGGCTCTATCCATAACGACACCAATCCACACCCTAATACCGTTCCGATAAGAACACCGGCGAACCCCCATATTTTAACTAAGGCTAGCGATAATCCTAAATTGATAATACATTCAAATATCCCTTTATATCGATCGTAACGAAAAATTCCTAAAACATTGCGTGTAATCAGTGTGGGGTATCGGAATATAGATATGCAGAAATCCATTATTATTAACGTGACGACCACTATCGACGCTTCGTATTCTTTTCCATATACCAGATTAATGAAATCATTAAACAAGCACAATAGATTAACGCCAAAAAAAAGTATTATGAAGTGTGTCAGGAATAATATCCGCTTGAACATTATCAGCTGCTGTTCTATGTTTTTTTTATCGGATATATAATTTCCTAAGGTCGATGTAATGGAAGAGAAGCCATTAAGCAAAAAACTTCGAAGGGCGAATACAATAGATGTATAGTTCGTATAAATTCCTACCCAAACCAATCCTAAGAATTTAGATATGATAATATTGTCCGTTCCAGAAAATACGATTCCGCTTACATTATTAATAAAAAGAGCCTTGGCATTTCCTTTTATTTTTGTTTTAGTCTCTTTATCTAATTCCGGGGTTGAAGGAGACGGTCTAAACAGTTGATTTGATTTTATAATGATAACGGCGTTATTTATTAAAGTCGCAAGAAGCATAATTCCGATAAACAATATATAATTACGGGTAAAGTAAAGTACAATAAGCTGTATGAGTATTTGTGTAATTTTAATACCGCTACTATAAATATTCAGAAGATATTCTTTTTGAGCTACAACTATTAACGATTTTTTATCGGCTACGAAATATGGCGAAATAAAATTGGCCAGAAAAATCAAATATATAATTGTGATATTGTCTATCTCATTGGCATCTTTAATGGCATATGGAATGAGAGGTATAAATCCTATACCACAAAATAACATAACACCAATGACACGCAAATAGATTTTCTTAAAGTATAGAACAATCGATGCAAGTTTTGATGTATCAGATTCAGCCATAGGCTTGTACATTACTTGCACAAGCGCATAGCTGAATCCCATTTCTGCAATTGAAAACAGAAATAAAATATTAGCAAACAACCCATTGATACCCAAATATTCCACACCCAAGATTTGGATGATCATTATGCGCGTTGCCACATTGAAGAATAATTCCAATATGCGGCTTCCACTTGCTGTCAGTGTATTGAATATGGAATTCCGTAATCGACCCAAAACTTGAAAGATAATTTATTGAAAAATAATGATATGTAAATTGTTTATCGACTACTCTAAATTTGCATGATATTGCCAAAGGCCTTTAAGGTCAATCGCCCTTTTATCGATAATTATTTTTGCCAAAATATCGCCAACCAATAACAGCGATTGCTCAAATAAAGTGGTCATTGGTTGGCAGGAATCGATTTCATCTTTCAAATACAGTTTTGTCCGAACGGGAATCCGAACCATATAATCGGCAATACTTTCCATATCCCCATGTGGATTAGAGCCGATATGTACAACTTTTGCATTAAAAGTTTTTGCTTTTCTCCCAATGGCGACAGGGAACAACGACATTCCGCTTCCGGAGCCGACAATCAGCAAATCATTTGCTGTAATGGCTGGCTCACAGACATCACCGACACAGTGGGCATCGATACCTAGATGGCTCATTCGTTTTGCAATGGATTGGAGCGCCATTTCCACACGCCCCACCCCCACAAAGAAAACTTTTTCCGCCGTGAATAAATCTTCAGATAACCGTTCTAAGGCTTTGACATCAACACTTTCTAATGTCCTGGAAAGCTCCCTCAATACTTCAGAGCGACACACTGTGTATTTTTCTTCAAATGTTTCCATAAATGAATCAGATAATATGATTGCGAATTTCAAATAGTCTGGCGGCAGAGCCCTTTATGTCTTGTCGTGACAGACATGTCGTTCCACATACAAAGATATCCACTACTCCGGCTCCATAGCATTCGATATTTTTTTGCGAAATCCTCCCGTCTATTTCTATTTTTGTTTGCAGGCCTCTTTTGTCAATCATTTCGCGCAACCCCCTAATTTTTCGGTCTGCATAATCAACCTGTGCCTCTTTTGCGCTCGAGGCATATCCGGGATTGATAAGCATCAATAAAACAGTATCACACTTATCAAGAATATATTCTACTGTCGATAAAGGGGTTGAAGGCTTTAATGCCACACCGGATCTTACTCCGGCTGCATGAATTTTATTGGTTAAGCCATCAATATGCGAGGCCGTTTCAGCATGAAATACTATTTGTTGGACTCCGATATTCAACAGTTCATCGACATAGTAATCCATTCCTTCTGTCATCAGATGGCAATCAAATTCGAGATTTGTGATATTTCTTAGCTGTTTTACAACCTCGAACCCAAGAGGCATTGAGGGACTAAAATGCCCGTCCAGAATATCTATGTGAAGCATTTTTATTCCTGCGTTTTCGATTTGTCGTATCTGATCTTCAAGGTGTAAGAAATCAAGACAAATCAGAGATGGAGAAAACACACATTTCTCATTCCAAATTTCTTTCATATCCATATTCTTTAAGATTGTTATAAAGCATTTCTTTCCCTAACGCATACAAAACCAAGCTATAAGGGTATTCATGGAGACCACAGATATTTAAAAATATAAGTGCTGCCATGAGTTTGGTTTTCCTATCATCGAATCCGTTTTCTTTGAGCCATTTATAGTAAAACGCTTCACATTGTACAAGTATGTGTTTTCGATTAAAATCATATCTTATTGTATTTCCTTGCCACGAAACTTCAAAGAGATTTTTTGCCACCAACTCATGACACATGATAAGTCCGTGCAGCATTTTCCCTAAATCGTAGTATATGTCGCCAACCGAAATAGATTTGTCAAAACTCTGTCTCCAGTCTAAGAAACAGAATGTATTCTTTTCTTTATCGTATAGGATATTCTCAAAATGAAAATCTCCATGAAATTGTCCCGGCATTCCATCTGCAACATATTCCCAGTCCACGCTGTCAAGCATGAATTGCAAGGTGGGATATTTTTTATCATTAATTATCGTGACAGCATCCGTTTTATTAAAATTCTTATAAAAAAGTTGAACACGTTCGTAGGTTTTATCTTTATAGAATTTCATGCATGAACGATGAAACTCTTTTTCCCCGTCTTCTGTCAAATCAGCCAACGTCCAGAAATGCTTCGAATAATCAAGAAGTTTTGAAAATACCGGCAAAGTAACACACTTTGACATCACATCGCCATTTACATAGGCGTAACTATACATGTGTTTTGTATGCCCCATTATCTTGGGGACAAAACTTTCGAGCAAGGAGGCTCTCCTTACCCTGTTTGCTATAAAGCTTGTATTATCGGAAAATTTTATTACCCTGTCGTTCAAAAACCATATCGTTTCATCTGCTTTGGGTAAAATGTTGGGATCTCCACTTTGGTGATATCTTTTTTGTGTTGCTTCCAGTTCCACCGTTATTCCCGTATCAAACCAGGTGAATTTTTGTGCCGAGATCCCATGTGGAAGAAGTTGCCGTAGCCCAAGTGCTTCGCCCTCCATAATCGCTTGTTCCCGATGATTTTCCATCGCATTCCAAAACGATTTATAATCATGTATGCCTGCCAATCCGATATATGGCTCGGGGGAAGTCCCTAAATTTTTCCCCTTTTCGTTGATTTGCCAGACTTTACTTTCCGATGTAAAAGAAATCGTTCTATATTGGGATAAATTATCTCTGGAATCGTACCCCATCCAATTATGATCAGGTGCTGGAATATGCTCCGTTACCAATGTATCACAAGAACAGAATATGAACGGCTCTTGAAGGTACTTTTCACAACACAACATAGTGAAACCCAAACCGGAACCAGGACCTTCATAAGGATAGACATCGACCAAAGTAATATCCTTTTCCGGATGGGCGAGGGATAGATATTCGCGAACAAGCTCGCCTTTATAACCCAGACCCATCACAAATTTTGTATCCTCAGGGAACATCTCAAAGATACGGGTTATGGTAGGTTTGTTGCCAATGCTTACCAATGATTTGTTTAGATATTTTGTAATGCCTCCAAGTCTTGAACCTGTTCCGGCTGTTGGAATAAAAACAGTATATGACATTTCTACTAATATAAATTATACAGTCCAGTCTCGTGAATCGTTAATATTGTCTTCCGGCAGTTTGGTCGGATTATATGGCTTGAAAAATTTCTCTAAAAGATGAAGAGCCGCTTCAGCAACTGCCCTGTCGCCACCTTTCCGTTTGCATATATAATCTGCAGCATTTTTCGTGTTCTCATCAGAATTAGCGGGCGCAATTCCATAACCGACTTCTTTCATTACATAATGATCAAATATTCCGTCGCCCATATATACGACTTTTGCCGGATCGAATCTCTCTTTTATCCAATCGATACGTTTAATGGTGCTTACAAGGAATATTTCGAGCTTCATATCAAGGACCCTTCGCTCCGAAATCTTAAAGCCCCTTTTGTCGCCTGTCACAAAAAGAATTTTACAATACGGCTTCAGCAGACTGAGAGCGTCATTATCATCTGCACCAAATTTTTTCATGGCTTTCCCTTCCTCACTGTAATAGAAAGAGCCATCAGTCAAGACACCATCTATATCCAAGATAAATGCCTCCGGAATTTGTTTTTCTGACATTATTACAATTGTTAATTATTATAAAATAATAGTTTAGACATGTGTTTACAAATGGTGGGCATAGCTCTTGTAAGAACTAATTAGCTGATTTCTGAACTTTTCAGCAACATTGGACATATTGAAATTTTCACGCACATATTCGCAACCCTGTTCTGCTATTTTTTGAGTCTCATTCGGGCATTGCATATAATATTGAACGACTCTCCTTAAATCTTCCAACGTGCCGTTATAGGTAATGTAATGATAACCGGGAATTAGGCCAAGGCCTTTATACATATCATGGTCTAATCCAATATAGGCACACCCGCACGCCATTCCCTCAATAAATCCGATTCCCGGCATGCCAACCAATTCCTCGGGGCACACGAACATTTTGTATCCGTTGAAAGTTTCTACCATATCGAAAGACGTGTATTTTGTCTGCCTTCCATGATTCTCCAATATTGAACCGATATAACAGTCAATGATGTCGGATAATTCGTCTTGTTTCTCGAAGATTAATTGTCTCATTGGCTGTATCAGTTCTGTCTTAAAAAAAGCGCGATAAAGTTTGTACCGATTCGGCACAATAGAACAAGTCGAAGATGTACCTATCGCCATCACTTTGTTTTCTCTTTCCGAAAAGTCTTTATTTACGACAAAACGGTCTTGATATGTGTAAGGAACGATTAAATTATCTACCCCATTTAAATTAAAATAGGCCCTTACAAATTCGTTATTGGAAAGATCTATTTCATTCACAAATGCGTTTATACCCAACTTTTCTAAACTCAGTGGATTGTTTACGCTTATAAAGTGATTCCCGAATAAGACTTTATAACAAACTAATTTTTTTAGAACATCTATTTGATAATCGAACACAAGGTATCCTATTACAATATCATTTGGAGTTATCTTTTGCTTATTTGTTAGAACTTTAAAGTGTGGTAAATGATTTACTTTTTCTACAAAAATAGATTCAAGATATCTACCGATACGGCTTTTTGCAAATATTCGGAATCGACCTGTATTTCTTGTCCCATATCTTGTAATATAATTACATACCTCATAGCCATTCTTATGAAAATAATCAAGTAAAAATTGATGTTTAAACGATTTAACATGATTTTTTCCTATTATTCTTCCGTAATGTCTCACAAAGAAGTCATTACAATGTATATCTATAAAAATAATTCTTGGCTTTATCTGTTCCCTATTTTTCATTCTACTGGTAGTTTGATTTTAAGTTTTGGATATTCCTATTTTCGTAATTTTGCACCCATATAAATAGTCGAATTCCCGCCATATCTCGGGGAATTGTCCCACCCGACATAAGCTCCCGGAATATTCTTTAGTCACCCATGATGTTCGCCCTTCTCCGCATCGGGCAGTATCCGGTTACTGCCACCGTAAATATTAATCGTGGTTTCTGACATATCACTTCCTTTGAAACGAAGGCCGGCATAACGCATAAGCCAAGACATTATAGTTATTGTTTTACATCTGCCAATTGGATTAGGAACAACAGAACAAAACTGTAAAGCTTCTTAGAAAACCATTGCAGAATCTGTGAAGTAAAACAGTAAATAAACAAATAATCTGGCAAGTAAAATCAGTCATAGTCAAAGTTAACTTCAAATGGCAATGCAGATAGCTGCATTGGCCAATGCACATAGCTGCATTGCCACTTGCAGCTATCTGCGTAAAAAAGTCCGGTATCAAAGTCGGGAATGTCCGCATGGCCG
>CANQSM010000031.1 GCA_947626525.1 uncultured Phocaeicola sp.
GGGGGTTCTTTGTAAAGTTACAAAATATCTATCATATTGGCAAATAATTAGTTGACTAAATTCTGAATATCCCTAAAGTAGCCAAACTTTAACACTCATTAACTTTATTCATATCTCCTCCGATGTAAAATCGAGGATGCCGGAACGACTTTTTTAGGGAAAATCAAGGCTGCGCTGAGGACGAAAATTCCATAGAATTGAAACAGGAGGACAAAAGGAGGACAAAAATTAAAAGAGAAATCCCGTAACTCTTGATTTTCAATGAGTTACGGGATTAATCAGTGCCCAGAACAGAATCTATACATCAGATAGGTCAGTTTCTCTGCAAAGGTCGGATAGTATAAATCATTTTGTACAAAATCCAATGTAGCACGAATGCCACCTTCATCACGCACTCCTTCAAAGCCACCATCGCTAGCATCAATCATTTTGCCATAGATGGTTAAGGCTTCATCGTAGTCTATATAAACAATTTCCTCACTCATCTTCTGCCTGCTTTAAGCGTTTAAGCACATCTTTATTGTCCGCTAAGATACGGTCAAAATCAATAGACTGGTCACCGATGAATCGTTCAAACTCTTCAGGAGTAACAGCTTGCAGATAATCTGCTATATTACCATGATACGCATCCCGGAAACTGAAATCCCTTGAAGCCATTTTGGTTCTGGCATCATTTAAATAAGGTTTCTGCATCGGATGTTCGGCAAGTTCATTCACAATGCGCTCTACCTCGTCAATGGTAAGTAACCTGCCACCATTTTCTTTAAACCGTTCACTGAGAGCTGCCCCCACACCGTTTTCAAAAGAAGAAATAACCAATAAAACCTCTGAATACAGCGTGTGTCGAACATTGTCTTTGGAATCTAACTTCAATACTTCCCGATACTCCTTAGCATTCTCCTTGAATACAGCCTTATATATAAAGTCTGTAATTTGAGGATATTTGTATGTGGGATGTCCGTCCACATATTGATTGATGGCAGAAGTGAGATTCTTGCGATAGTTTTCTTCTGTGATTGCAGCAGGAAGATAATGTACATCCCTGCGGTTTATGTATTTTGTTCCGCCACCCGTCTTTTCATTGATGGTGGTAATCACGAAATCCAAGATAAGGCTACGTACTTTTTTGGCTTTCTCACTCTCTGTAAGCAACATACCCATATCCAAGAATGAGCGGAAATTAAACAATCCAAGTTGGGTCGTTTTGCTCCCGACATTTATGACGGGAGCAAATTGTAACTTTAACTCTTTCAGATGTTTACCTTTACATAAAACATAACCGTTAGCTGCTAATTCATCTGAATGTTTTTCCAAATAGCGTTCTATGGTTCGTTCTTCTACTTCGTAGAAATCGGCAACCATTTTTTTTGTAAAGCGATACTCTCCCTCAAAGAGCATTCCTTCAATGTCAAGATGCTCCTGTACTTTGCTGACCGCAAAACGGTTGTTAAGTACATTTTGTCTTTCTATGTTTGAGATGGTCAAATCTTTCATATCACTTCACAATTATCAGTTACACGATTTTATGTCAATGCCGAGAATCTTTTGAATTTCGGAAAGCGTTTTGTCTATTTCATGGTCGAGCGCAGCACGTTTTTCAAAATACTGTTTGAGCAGTTCTGCTGGAGGGAGTATTTCTTCTTCCTCTTTCGGGAACTTACATTGATCAAAATTGCAATCCAAGTCTATCAATTGTTGGGCAGTGAATACACGGCTTTTTTCTCCCACTTCGTCATTGATGATTTCTTTTCGATCTTTCCACCATTCTTGAATAGGCAGCGTGTGTTCCACCTTCATAGGTTTGGTTTTAGAGAAGTGTTTATACCCTTCCGGCATATCAAGACGATAGAACCATGTTTCTTTGGTCTTGAATCCTTCTTCGCAACCTTCGGCTTCTTCATTATTAAAGAAAAGGATGTTGGTTGCAATAGATGTGTATGGAGAGAATATAGAACCCGGCAAACGGATGATTGTATGTAGATTGAACTTGCGAAGGAGATTTTCTTTAAGTGCAAGTTTTGCTCCATCCGTACCAAATAAGAAACCATCAGGGATAATCACACCGCACCGTCCACCAGCTTTGAGGCGATACATGATAAGGGCGATAAACAAATCCGCAGTTTCACTTGAACGGTACTGTACTGGGAAGTTGCTTTTTACGCTGTCTTCCGTGCTACCACCATACGGAGGATTCATGCCGATAACATCAACCTTGTCGCTTTCCTTGAAATCAGTAACATTCGTTCCAAGCGAATCACAGTTGGTTATGTTGGGAGCTTCAATATCATGGAGCAGCAGGTTTGTGATGCTCAAAAGGTAGGGCAACGGTTTCCATTCCTGACCTACAACGGCATTTTGCAGTTTTTCTCCATCTGCCGCAGAGCCAATATTCCTGCCCATATATTTAAGTGCCGAGGTGAGGAAGCCTCCCGTTCCACTGGTGAAGTCGCCAAAGGTTTCGCCCAATTTCGGGTCGAGCATCATCACAATAAAATCAGTCAATGCACGTGGTGTGTAGAACTCTCCGGCATTTCCTGCCGATTGCAGATCTTTCAAAATTCCCTCATAAATATCTCCGAATGTGTGACGGTCGTCAGCATCGTCAAATTCGATTTCGTTTACAATGTTGACCACTTGGCGCAGAAGCGTTCCATTCTTCATATACTGGTTCAAGTCTGCAAATGTTTCTTGAACAATGCTTTTAGCTCTTGGGGTATTGGCATCTATCGGGAGATTCTTCAAGGTAGGAAACAGTTTCTCATTGACGAAAGAGAGTAGGGCTTCTCCAGTCAATGCTTCACCGTCTTTTTTATCTATTGCCCAGTTACGCCAACGTAACTCTTCCGGGATAATGGATTTATAATTCTCATCTTTGTATTCCCATGTTTCTTCTTGAGTGTCATAGACTTTCAAGAAGAACATCCAAGTCATTTGTTCAATTCTCTGTGCGTCACCATTAATACCTGCGTCTTGACGCATGATATTCTGGATTCGCTTTATGATATTGTTTACTGCCATTTCTAAG
Organism: uncultured Phocaeicola sp.; assembly: GCA_947626525.1. Classification (GTDB taxonomy): domain Bacteria; phylum Bacteroidota; class Bacteroidia; order Bacteroidales; family Bacteroidaceae; genus Phocaeicola_A. The sequence continues at coordinate 3,026 of CANQSM010000031.1, forward strand.
CTGATTTATATATTTGATATTCAAGTTCTCTGATGGCTTGTTCAAAAGCGACTTTGCCACCAAATAGTTTTATGATTTTAGTTGGTTTCCCTATGCTGTTGAATGGAGGAATTTCCAAGATGTTTGCCTTTTCAAAATCAAGAATACCATTCTCCGCATATTTGTCAAGAAGAGCCTCCAATACTTCACGAGCCTTGCCTTCGTACTTCCCGAAGTAGTTACGTTTCTTTACATTGTTAGCCCTTTCTTTCCTCGTCAATGGTGGTTGGTCAAATGCAACGTGACATATCACATCGAAGATATCGGCATCTTTCAATGCTGGATTTGCTTCACGTACTGCGTCTATCAAGATGGCATATTCCTTTAACTCATCCATAACCGCCTGTTTGCGTTCTGCTTCAGTCCACGTTTGTACGAAATCATCCAAACTTTGATAGTGTCGCAACAGTTGCTTTCTTGCGAATGACTGAACGCTTTCCGTTCTCATGGTTTTGCCATCTTCACCCAATACAGATACTATCTCATGGGCTATACGAATATCCTTACCATTGATAAGATACTTTTCAAGAGGTTCGTGAGCTGTTGGAGGATCTGAGTGAACAGGCGGATATAGTTTAGGCTTTTTTCCACCCCCTTTTGGTGGTTCTGGGTCGCCATCAAATGCCGGATCTTTGAATTTTGCTGTGGCATTACGGAAGTCAAGGATTTCCAAATGCCATTTACCTTTATCTTTCCTGAGCCGTGTGCCACGCCCGATAATTTGTTTAAATTCTGTCATAGAGCCAATTTCTTTATCAATGACGATTAAGCCGCAAGTTTTACAATCCACTCCTGTAGATAATAGTTCGGAGGTAGTAACAATTACCGGATAAGGTTCGTCAACACTGATAAAGTTGTCTAACTGCTTTTTCCCTTCTTTGTCCTCTCCGACAATGCGTGTCACATAGTAAGGAGATTTTTTACATAAATCACTATTCATGTTGATAAGCAGTGTTCGCATTTCGGCAGCTTCCTCAATATCCGAACAGAACACGATTGTCTTTGTCATACGACCGATGTCGTATAACATTTGGGTAATCCTGTGTGCTACTACTTTACGCCTTAACTTAATGGCAAGGTCACGACCTATATTCTGTCTTTGATATAATTTCTGTTCAATCTCCTTTCCTAACAAATCTATTTCACCTTCATCGGGAGTCCAGCCCTGTAAATCAACGTTGATGAAGTCGGCAGTAACCCGATATGGAGCCAAGAAACCATCTTGGATTCCTTGAAGAAGGGAATAGGTATATACCGGCTCTCCGAAATAATCCAAGTTGTTTGCTCCTTCATCAGCTTTTGGGGTAGCAGTCATACCGATTTGGGTAGCCGAACTGAAATACTCCAATACTTTGCGCCATGCAGAATCGTCCTTTGCGCTACCACGATGGCACTCGTCAACGATAATCAAATCAAAGAAGTTTGGCTGCACTTCTAAGAATGGATCTGGCTTACCTTCTTTTCCGACTAGTTGATGGTATAAAGCCATATATACCTCGTATGATGAATCAATTTTTTCTTCACCTTCTCCAACAGAAGTTATCTTAGTCATAAACTTCTTGAAAGGTTTGAAGTCTTGCACCATTGTTTGGTCAATGAGGATATTTCGGTCTGCAAGATAAAGAATCTTTTTCTTTGCTCCGCTTTTATGGAGACGATGGATAATCTGGAAAGCAGTGAAAGTCTTACCAGTACCGGTAGCCATTACGACAAGTACACGCTGTTGTCCTCTTGCAATGGCTTCCACTGTACGGTCAACCGCTATACGTTGGTAATATCTTGGTTCATGGCTATGGGCATCATAATAAAACGGTGTTTCTATTATGTTAAGTTCATCCGATGTATAGTTCTTGGATGCAAGATAACGATTGTATAGTTCTTCTTCTGTCGGGAAATTTTCTAACTTGATTTCGGTTTCTTTCCCTGTGATAAAATCATGTTCCAAGAAAGCATCTCCATTACTGGAATACGCAAATTTCAAGTCAAGGATTTGGGCATAATCCATAGCTTGTTGAATACCACCACCAACAGCGTGTTTATTGTCTTTGGCTTCTACTACTGCAATGGGCTTACCTTTATGGTATAACAGATAATCAGCCTTTTTTCCTTCTGCTACTGAATGTTGGTTGCCAACAACAAGTACTCGCCCATCCGTGAAATAATACTCTTCACGCATATTTACGCTTACCGCCCAGCCTTTTTGTTGGAGTGCAGGGGTAATGAACAAAGTACGTATCTCTTGTTCTTTGAGTTCTTTCTTGTTTACTTCCATGATAATAAATTGTTTTAGGATTTATTACTGCTAACAATCAAATCTTTCACGTCAATATCAAGAACATTAGCTATATCATTAAGGGTTTTGAGGTCTGGTTGAACAGAATTACTACACCATTTACTCACTGTGCAATTGGATTTACCAATCTGTTCTGCAAGCCATTTTCCTGTTTTCTGTTGTTCTGCAAGTACTACTTTTAGTCTGTTCAAATTAGCCATGAGGTAAAATGTTTTAATTCAAGAGCAAATTTATATAAATAGTCTGATAACATAAGCAACTTCCGATAATAATTATTGTCTGGAAGCGAAAAATGGCTTAAATAGCGTATTTCGATAGGATATTTTCGTCAATTTCAATTTTGTGTCGACCAGTAGTAGTCCGCAGATTCTTTCTTACAGTGTCAAACGTGGAGTTGGTAAACCATTCGGCAAATGTTGCCATCACAAATGATGTAGTTATATCTCCACCTATATTATATTGGAAAGCGATGTTCCAAGCAAAATTCTTTAAAGAGATTTGTGTGAGCGAACTATGTTTCTTAATATGAATCTCGGTCATAGAAAGCACTTGGCGATTAGTCACAAAATAACGGACAGATTCGCAAATCTGGAAAATCTCCGTTTCGTCCAAATTAAAACGCTTGAATGTATCTCGTGTGTATTTCAGAATAGCGTTTAATTTCTCGTCTTCCTCTCTTTCTTTTTGTTGCTTGTATTGTTGTTGCTCATGTTGGTATTCATAATGGAATAATTCCATACGCCTTTTTTGTACATCTACACAATCTTGGGTATGTAATGATGTGACAGTCGATGTCTCTTTATCTGTCACTTCATTGGCTAATGTCAAATGTGATAAAGGGGCTTCTATGATGTATCTTGCTACAGAGATGCAAAGATGATATAGAAGTTTCAGTATCACATATCCAACAGCCATAACGAACGGAAGCAGACTCATTCGTATGCAAAGCATATTGCATATTTGAAACGCAATCATTGAAGCCAGTAGCACAGCAATGACTTCTATTGTCAAAGAATGGAGTATATATTGTTTTTGCTTCATGCCTATTGTTTTTTATTTCTCAATGCAAAGGTATAATACTTTTTCATAAAAAACGAAAGAAAAAAATATATACCGTTTTGCAAATCAATAGCTTATGAAAATAAAAGCATAATAAGAGAAAATATCGAAGACTATCTGAAAACAAGAGAAAATAGAAATCGTCAAAAACAGCATAGTTAAACTAGGTTAAAGTTTTTTGCGGTAGCTTTTCTATTCTCGCTAAGGCTGAAATATAGAGTAAACGAAGTAAAGTAATCATATTTGTACCAAGTTATATATAATACACTGATATACAGTAATAATTATCTTTGAGGAAGTCAAATGATTCCAATAAGGAAACAGATAATAAACAACACGCAAAAGCGTGCAGCTCAACGAGTTGTACGCTTTTTGCGTTTATAGGGTTCATGGTTTATTTGCGACACGTATTTGGCGACAAGGTACAACTTAGATTGATATAAACCATTTATAAACGAGAAGAATATGCAAAGAGGAAATTTTATGCACATACGTCGTCATTCTATTCCTCCTCGCCAAATCGGTAATTATGTTTATGTTCCTAAACCTGAAATTGATGAATTAACGTGAGTTCGAAATAAATCAAAGCCATGTAAGCGTCCGCCATTGACCTGTGTTTTGTCAAAGACGGGCAACTGGCTATGTTTTGAACTTATATTGAACTCACTATAATAATGCTTGAAGTAGCGGAAACCACCGGAATGGATCAGGGTTGTTCTTATCCTCTTTCACTCTGGTGGTTTCCACAAAAGAAAGGAAAAGAAAGTGGAAGGAAAAACTCTTAAGAATCTTTGCCGAAACTGTCGGAGTTTTCGGAAAGATTCTTAAGAAAGTTTTGGGAAACTCAGACAGTTCTTTCGCACCTTCTTATATCCGTAAAGAGTACATTTTATTCATCTTCACTTCTTCACTTTCATGCGGATACGCCAGTATCGGGAAAAATAGATTGTCTTCGCTGTAACTATTTAATTTGTAGTTGATTGTGAGGAAGTGAAGATGTGAAGATGAATGAACATTTATATGAAAAACAGTGCCAAAAGGAGGCTGTTGGATTGCCAATTCCCTGTCGGCTATCGCGGTATATTGTTTCTTTGTATCAATGAATATCTTCCATTTTTTTCTTCTAATCAAGTCTGAAGAATGAAAGAAATCATAATTGTTTGTGAATAGGGAGGGCACTTATACTTGCTTTTCTTTCAGTCTTTTTATGAAGCGATATATTTCACCAGTCCAAAGTACCGGAGAGGTTGCGATAAAGAGAAGTCCCCATGTCTGCCAGTCTAATGGGACGGTACGGAATACACTCCCTCCAAATTGAACGATGACATATTGGCCTATAAGGATAAGCAAGGCAACTCCTGGAACGATATAACTGTGGGAGAAACCTGTTAACGCAGAATGGCTAGTGCCTAATACACGTGCATTAAACAAATTCCAGAACTGGAGCATGACAAATACCGTAAAAAATATGGTTAGTTCCCGGATATGAAGTTCATTGTTGCAAGCAAAATATGCATAAAGTCCTACTAATATCAGAATGAAAGCGATGCCGTAACCAATGATATTGCGGTACATGGATGGAGTAATGATAAAGTCCGTATTTTTTCTTGGTTTCTCTTTCATCACATCAGTGCTGGGCGGAATAGAAGCCAATGCCAGTGCGGCAAACGTATCCATAATCAAGTTTATCCAAAGCATTTGGGTAACGGTAAGGGGGATAGCTGTGCCGATAAAGCTCCCTGCCAGTACAGTGAACATTGCTATTAAGTTGATGGTAAGCTGGAATACGATGAAACGCTGGATGTTTTTGTAAAGTGACCGTCCCCACATGACCGCTGTACCGATGCTGCGGAACGAATCATCGAGCAAGGTAATGTCGCTTGCTTCTTTAGCTACTGATGTTCCGGTTCCCATGCTTAATCCTACTTGGGCATGGTTCAGGGCTGGAGCATCGTTGGTGCCATCACCGGTTACGGCTACAACAGCTCCTTTCTTCTGAAGTAGTTGTACCAACCGCTGCTTATCCATAGGACGAGCCCGTGACATAATCTTTAAATCCATTACTCGTTCAAGGGCGTCTTCATCGCTCAAAGCGGCAAAGTCTACTCCTGTAATACGGTTACGCTCGGTATCTTCGGGTTTCCATAACCCTATTTGCCGGGCAATTTCCGTAGCAGTTCCTGTGGTGTCGCCTGTGACAATTTTTACTTGGATTCCTGCATTCTGGCATTGTGCTACAGCTGCCGGCACATCCGGTCGGACGGGGTCGGCAATGGCAGCGATTCCCATAAAGATATAATCGTTCGTTTTTGTCAGTTTGGAACACTTTTCCGATTCGTTTTCTGCAATTTCCTTATAAGCGAATCCGAGTGTACGCATCGCCATGTTCTGATAGGTTGATAACTGTTTTTCTATATCGGCCTGTTTGGAAACGAGAGGCTGATTACCTTGTAGCGTATTGACCCATGCGCACTTCTTCAGAATAATTTCAGGAGCCCCTTTTATATAAATGACTTTTTTTCTATCAATGTTGGAACGTACAAGCGTTGCCATAAACTTTCGTTCGGTAGAGAAAGGAAGCTGGTCTATGATGAGGGTATGGGTGCGAAGCATGAGATAATTTTGGTGCTGCGTGTTCATCCAAAGTAATAAAGCGATTTCAGTGGGATTGCCAATCCCTTTTGTTTTCCCGCTTTCTGTTTCTTCCAGAAAAGCAGTGGAGTTGCTGGCTATGCTTTCGGCTATCCGGTTGAACGCTTCGATGGAAGCAAAATTTTCAGTAGGCTGGGCGGGTTGCTCTTTTAAGCTGTAAAATTGCGTCTCGTATACTTGCATGTGGTTTTGCGTCAAAGTTCCGGTTTTATCTGTGCAAATGACTGTAACGGCTCCCATTGTTTCGCAGGTATGCATTTTTCGGACCAGATTATTGGTAGCTAGCATGCGCCGCATGTTGAGTGCAAGGCTTAAGGTGATGCTCATGGGTAATCCTTCGGGTACGGTGACGACCACCAAAGTGACGGCCAACATGAAGTACTTCAGTATAATTTGGGCTATTTCCAGATACTGGTGCCAGTCTGTTATCGTATGGACTTGAAGATAGAGGTAAAGTTCTCGGGAGACAAAGCCGATGAAAGTCAAGCCTGCTACCATAAAGCCTATTTTACCTATAAGATTGGCAAGACGTGTCAATTGTATGTTGAGCGGTGTTTCTTCTTCCGATTTTTCTGTAGCTTGTCTGGCCACTTTACCAATCTCAGTGGCATCGCCTACTTGTTGTACTTCCATGATACCGTGTCCGTCGACTACTGTAGTGCCACGCATAACCCTGTTTGACGGATAAGTGGCTTCTTTATCAAAATAATTTTTATCTGTTGTCTTCTCGACCATTGGCTCGCCGGTCAGGTTTGATTCGTTTATTTGCATGGAAACTGCTTCCAGCAATTTTCCGTCAGCCGGCACTTCCTCACCGTTTTCGAGCAAGGCTATATCACCTACTACAATTTCCTTGCGGGAAATCTCATGTATGGCACCATTACGAATGACTCGTACGGAGGTTTCCTCATTCGAAGCATTTAGCAAATCGAATTTTTTTCCTGCATCGTATTCAAAATAAAAGCCTATTCCGGTTGCCAAGAAAATAGCTATAATAATGCCGATGGTTTCCGCATATTCATTTTCTATACATGAGATGATCAGTGAAAAAAAAGCGGCTAACAGTAGAATCTTGATAACCGGGTCTTTGAACTTTTCGAAGTATAGTTTCCAAATAGAATCCCGTTTAGGAGGAGTTAGTAAATTGTTCCCGTTTACTCTTCTGCTTTCTTCAACTTGCTGTTCGTTTAGGCCTTTATACTTAAAGTTATGTGTCGACATGTTTACGGTGTTTAATAATGAGTGGCAAAGGTAGCGGATTCAATAAAAATGTAAAACTGTTAAGCGATTTAATAAGTTTTTTGTTTATTGAAACTGCTGTTCTACATACTATGAATCTTTAGTTTCAACCGTTTGGAACAAGGATGAGGCTGGTGCGTTTTTAGTTGCTTAAAGTCTCAACATCCCATTGTTTCCCTATAGAAGTCGAGCATTTCGAAAATCTCTTCTTTTGTAGCCGACTGGTTGATACGTATTTGTCCAATCTCTTCCAGTAGGGTGAAGTTGATAATTCCTGCATCGTTTTTCTTGTCGTGTGTCATCAGTTCATATAGCCGGTCATATTGTTTGCAATCGAAGGTAAAGAAGCCGTAGTGCTCTTTGATAAATTGGACGGTTTGACGTAGTTTGTCTTTAGGAAAGTTCGTTTTGATACAAGAAAAATATAGTTCACACACTAATCCCCACGCCACAGCGTAACCGTGCAAGTACGGACGCTCCTGTTCCAATGCCAGACTTTCGAAAGCGTGTCCTACCGTATGTCCCAGATTCAATGCTTTGCGGATACCTTTTTCGAAAGGATCCTGTTCCACTACTTGCTCCTTTATCCGGACAGATTGTGCTACCAAGTCCTGCAAACGGTGGTAGTCGGGATGCTCTATATTGAAGTTGATAAGTTCAGCCCAGTGCTTCTCGCTGCTCAGTAGACCGTGTTTCAACATCTCGGCATAACCGGAACAAAGGTTTTCCCTGTCGAGTGATTTAAGAAATTCGGTGTCGATAAGTACATATCGTGCAGGTGCGAAAACACCTACTTCGTTTTTGAGTCCGTTGAAATTAATGCCTGTTTTTCCTCCTACAGATGCATCTACCATGGATAACAATGTGGTTGGTATATTTATATAAGGTATGCCTCTTTTGAAAGTAGAGGCGGCAAAACCTCCCAAATCGGTAACCATTCCTCCGCCCAGATTGATAAGGAGAGAGTGGCGGCTGGCACCTTGATCACCCAATGTTTTCCAAACGAAAGCCAGTGTTTCCAGTGTCTTATGGATATCTCCTGCCCCGATAAGGATAGGTTCCGTTCCTTTTATACCGTTTATTTCCTGGATGAGGGGAACGCAGAAGCGTTGCGTATTTTCATCAGTAAGGATGAATAATTTGTCGAAAGGGATCTGCTGAATGGCCTTGGTAAGGTTCTCTTCCGTGTTTTGGAAAAAGATGATTTCTTGTTTACTCATATTTGTATGGATACTTAATCTGTTGGCAAAGGTATAATAAAAATCTGAAAAATTGGAAAGTATGGCTGACTTTGCAGTGAATTCAGGTTTTATGAAAGTGGGGTTATATATGACAGGCGATTGGGTAATTACCAGATTTGGTTAGACAAGTTTTCGTTAAAAGCGATGCGTGAAGTGATGGAATGGGCTATGAGCAGACTCTTGCGGCACATATATCCATTCGTCTATAGAATAGTCCTGTCAGTCGATAACAAGGAAAAGATTTTATTGAAATATTAAACCTTTGTGAGACAAAAAAGTCAAAAAAACATTGAAAATAAATGCAACCTTATAAAGTTATGAAACGAATTTTTTTCTCTTTGCTATGGTTAGCCTCAAGTCTCTGTTGGATTCAGGCCCAAAATGCAAAAGTGATTGTCTCTGGAACAGTCTGGGATGCGGAGATGAGTGCTCCCATAGAGCAGGCAACAGTTCAGATATTATCCATGCCGGACAGTACATATATAAACGGTAATGTGAGTTCAACCAACGGGCGTTTTGCATTGCCTGCCGTGAATCCTGGAAAGTATCTTTTGAAAGTTTCTTTTGTGGGGTATAGTCCAAAGTGGAAAGTCTTACAACTTACCGCTTCCAAGCCAAGGGTAAATGTAGGAAGAATCTCTCTTTCCAATGATGCCATCCTGATGAAAGAAGCAGTTATCACTGCGGAAGCGCCGCAGGTGCAAGTCGTGGAAGATACATTGGTGTATAACAGTTCGGCCTATCGTGTCCCAGAAGGCTCAGCATTGGAAGAGTTGGTAAAGAAACTGCCTGGAGCTGAAGTAGATGATGAAGGTAATATTACTGTAAATGGAAAATCAATTAGCAAAATATTGGTGGACGGCAAGGAATTTTTCGGTGACAAGAAAGATATGGCCCTGAAAAATCTTCCGGTAGATATGGTGGAAAAGCTTAAGACGTATGATAAAAAATCAGATTTGGCGCGAATTACAGGCATTGATGATGGAGAGGAAGAGACGGTGCTCGACCTGACTGTGAAAAAAGGGATGAAACAAGGGTGGTTTGGAAATGCGGATATAGCTGGAGGTACGAAGGAACGCTATTCTACCAAGCTAATGGTAAATCGTTTTATGAACGATAAACAAATGACGGCAATTGGGTCTATGAGTAATAATGGAGATCCGGGATTTGGAAGACGTGGTGGCTTCAGAGGAGGAAACAATGGTTTACGTACTGACAAAATGGGTGGTTTTAATTTTGCTATGGCTACTCCGAAAATTGAACTTGGCGGAAATGTGAACTATTCCTATAATAATAATGATACGGAGAGTAAAAGCTCTTCTGAAACATTTCTTGAGACAGGAAATTCTTTTTCTAATTCTCTTAGTAAGAGTTTGAGTAAGTCTACAGGATTGAACGGTGATTTTCGGCTGGAATGGAAGCCAGATACATTGACTAATATTATTTTCCGTCCACGTTTTTCTTATAGTACTTCGGATGGTTATTCACGAAGTTTGTCGGCCACTTTTAATGAAGACCCTTATAAGGAAGGTATTATCGATCCGTTAGAGCAATTTGATGATGGGAAGCTGAAAGACATTCGGGTGAACCAGCAGAACCAACTTTCTCAAAGCGAAGGGGACTCTTATTCTTTTAATGGTGAGTTGCAAGTGAATCGGAAATTGAACAGTAAGGGGCGTAATATTACTTTCAGGGGGTCTGCCGGCTATACTAAAAACGAGAATGAGCAAATATCACAGTCTCGCATTGAATATTTTCAAGTAGAGGGACGCAATCAGCAAATTAACCGTTTCATTACGACTCCTGCCAAGAATTGGAATTATACGGCGCAGATGACATACAGTGAACCAATATTCAGAAATACGTTTTTGCAATTTAGCTACAGGTATCAGTATAAATATTCGAAAAGCGATCGCTCTACTTATAACATAGGTGATTTTGAATTTCCTATTCTTCCGGGTGGATATGATGATGAGGCCAATTACGATGCCGATCAGAGCAAGTTTGCGGAGTATAAGAATTACATTAATGATATTTCTCTTAATATGCGTTTCATACGTGAGAAGTATCAATTGAATGTGGGGATGACATTGATGCCGCAGAAGTCGGAAATGAGCTATAAGAAATCGCAACTGGATACTTTGGTTACCCGTACGGTTACCAACTTTACCCCTACAATTGATTTCCGTTATCGTTTTTCCAAGCAGAGCCGGTTACGTATCAATTATCGGGGGAGTACGGATCAGCCGAGTATGACAGACTTACTGGATGTGACGGATGATTCTAACCCATTGAATATCACTCAAGGTAATCCTGGTTTGAAACCTTCGTTTACTAATTCTTTACGTGCTTCGTTTGATACTTATAATGCAGACAGACAACAAGGAATCAATACGAACTTGAATTTTAGTAATACTTTGAACAGTATTAGTAACATGGTGATTTATAATTCAGAAACCGGTGGTCGTATCACTAAGCCTGAGAATATTAATGGGAATTGGAATTTAAATGGACGGTTTGGATTTTCTTCTGCTTTGAAAAACAATAAAAAGTTTACTTACAATACCTATACGAGTGCAAGTTACCGTAATATGGTAGGCTATTTATTGCAAAATGAGGAAACAATGAAAAATAAGATTCGGCGTTTAGAGCTTGGAGAGCGGATAAGTGGAGGCTATCGTAATGACTGGTTCGATTTTGAGTTGAATGGTTCCTTGAATTACAGCCATGTGCGCAGTTCTTTGCAGGAAAGCAGTAATATGGATACTTATGATTTTTCCTATGGTGCGGAATCTAATGTACAGTTACCTTGGAATATGTCTATTTCCACAAGTCTTTCCAACAGTTGTCGTCGTGGATATAGTGATGCGAATATGAATAGGGATGAACTGATATGGAATGCTCAGATCTCCCAGAGCTTCTTGAAAGGAAATGCTGCAACCTTTACTTTGCAGGTGTTTGATATCCTTCGTAATCAAAGTAATATCAGTCGTTCTATTTCGGCTTCTCAAAGAAGAGATACGGAGTATAATTCAATAAACAGCTATTGTATGCTGCATTTTGTTTACCGGTTGAATATATTTGGTGACAAGGAAATGCGTAGTAAAATGCGTGACATGCGTCATCGTGGTGAATTTGACGGCCCTCCTAGTGGCTTCGGCGGACGTGGCGGCTTTGGCGGCGGTCGTAGAATGTAGAATATTTGGCGAATGAATATAAGAGGTTTTCAAAGCTTTTGTACGGATTGTGCAGGCTTTGAAAGCCTTTTTTTGTTAAAAAAGAGTTGGGTTAGCAGAATGTAAGGTCTACATCTCTTGCAATCATGTCTTTTTCCTTTATTTTTGTATGCAATAAGGTTGGTAATCCATACGGAGCCTTTCTTTTGTTTATATTTCGTACGTATGAAAATCGTACGCTATTTTGATAATGGAAATGTTGAGGACAATAAAATTCTGCAGAGGATGATTGGAAGTTTTTTGTTGAGTCATATGGTGCCGGTTGTTTTCGTTGTTTTATACTTGATCTTGGTTATCGGACTGGTCATTATGCTGGTACTTGATAATCGTAATCCGGTAAAGACAATGGCATGGATGGTAGTGTTGTTGTTTTTGCCAGTTATAGGAGTTATTCTGTATTTCTTTTTTGGGCGGAGTACACGTAAAGAGCGGCTTATTAGCCGGAAGAGTGCGGATATGCTGACTCAAAAATCTTTGCAAGGATTTATTTCCCAATCATCTTTTGAATTGCCTGATGAACATTATTCACTCATTCAGTTGTTTAGGACATTGAATCGTGCGCTTCCTTTTGAAAATAATTATAATGAAGTGTATACGGACGGCTATACAATGTTACATTCATTGGTTCGTGAGATGAGCCGTGCCAAGCACCACATTCATCTTGAATTTTATATTTTTGAAAATGATTCTGTCGGACGTTTGGTTCGAGATATTTTAATAGATAAGGTTCGAGAAGGAGTGGAAGTTCGGTTGTTGTATGATGATGTGGGATGTTGGCATGTACCTAATCGTTTTTTCGATCAGATGCGGACAGCCGGGATTGAGGTACGGGGCTTTTTAAAGGTTCGTTTCCCATTGTTTACCAGCAAAGTTAATTACCGTAATCATCGTAAGTTGGTTATTATAGACGGAGAAGTGGGTTTTATCGGAGGAATGAATATAGCCAAGCGTTATTTGAAGCCTGGAAAATATGGGATATGGAGAGACACTCATCTTATGATAAAGGGGCGTGCCGTATATGGATTACAAAGTAATTTCTTGATGGATTGGTTTTTTGTCACTCGTTCTCTTATTACGGCATCCAAGTATTACCCACCGGTTGATGTATGTGGGCAATCGTTGATTCAAACGGTTACATCAGAGCCGGTAGGGGAATGGAAGTCCATCATGCAAGGGCTATTATTGGCCATAAGCAGTGCTAAACATTATTTTTATGTGCAAACCCCCTATTTTCTGCCTACCGAATCCATTTCAGCGGCTTTACAAACGGCGGCATTGGCTGGAGTGGATGTACGTCTGATGATTCCGGCACATGCAGATTCATTGATTATTCATTTGGGAACACTTTCTTATGTAGATGATATGCTGAAAGCAGGAGTGAAGGTGTTTTTGTATCAGAAAGGTTTTCTTCACTCCAAGTTGATGGTATCAGATGACACACTCTCTACGGTGGGGTCCACCAATATGGATTTTCGTAGTTTCGAGCATAATTTTGAGATTAATTCCTTTATTTACGGTACGGAAACAGCTCTACTGATGAAAGAGATTTTTTTGCAAGACCAGCGTGACAGTACGCAACTTTCGTTGAAGGTCTGGACACATCGTTCTTCTAAGCAAAAAGCAAAAGAGTCTATTGTCCGCCTTCTTTCACCGTTACTCTGAAAAAGGAAAAATTGACACTGCCATATGAACGGTGTTCCACAAAATGAGGATCATCTTCAAATTGATTTTTCTTGCCATGTTCCAGTACAAAGAGACCATCTTCTTTCAACAACTTCTTTTCGAAGAGAAGGGAGGGAATGGTGTCCAGTTCTTTCAGTTCGTATGGCGGATCAGCGAAGATGAAGTCGAACTGTTCGTTGCAACGGTCGATGAAGCGGAATACATCTCCCCTTACGGGAATGCACCGGTCTGTCTTCACTTCTTTCATGATGCGGCAAATAAAAGCATAGTGTTGTGGGTCTTTTTCTACGGATATTACTTTGTTGCAACCGCGTGAAACAAGTTCTATACTGATACTTCCCGTGCCGGCAAACAAATCAAGTGTCGTGATTTCGTCTTCGAAATCAATATAATGGGACAATACGTTGAATAAGCTTTCTTTAGCAAAGTCTGTTGTCGGCCGTGCCTTAAAAGTACGGGGAACATCGAATCTTTTTCTTTTATATATTCCGCTAATTACTCTCATAAGCTTTCGTATTATATATCACATAAAAAGGAGGTCAGTAAATCGAATGGAATTTTTTCTATCTTAGAAAATTCCGAACGGCTGAATTCATCTGTCGGATGGATGAGGTACACTTGGCTGAGGTATTTCTTTAATTGAAGGACAAGCATATTTCTGTCCGGAAGATTTCCTGCGAGATACAATTCATCCTGTCTTTGGTCGTAGCCTAATTGCTTCCAAGTATACAACAGGTAATAGATATAATCGTTGGTTTGTTTGCACAAGAAAGAATTGAGCAACAATAACTTTCCACGGTCGAAACACAAGATTGTAAGCAACTTTCCTTGCAGGTAAGCATATAGTTTTTTGCTGTTTCCCAAGTAGCTTTTTCCCGCAAAGTATTCGGTAAGCGGACTGGCTGTAGTATAAAACCGAGCTTCCGGAAACTGTTCTTTCAGCAGTTGATATACCGTCTTGTTCAGTGCATAGAGCATTGCTACATTGGCTTTGGGCAAGATGTTATGAAAAATCAGACTGTTGCTATCCTTAGGATAGCTTTGGGTGTAAAAAGTTTCCGTCTGTTTCTCATCGAACAATTCAAAGGGAACCGGCAGATAATTTGAGTTGGCCGTATAAATGCGTATGCGCTTGTAAGAATGTTTGAGCGATTTATTTTGCTGTAACATCTCTTTTACGTTGGCGCCCATTGATAATCCACGCTTTGGCTTATAAGGTGTATAATGGAACGAATGGTTCTGCATAGGGTTGTATGCAGAAAAAGAAAATCCATCCGTACTCAGACGGATGGATAAAGTATATTGTTCTGAATGATCGAAATTAAATGTTTCAGTCATTATTCCCAGTTACCAGCGTTGTTGTTTGGAACTTCAATATCACCTACTTTTAATCCCGGATATCTGTTTAACTTAGTTTGAGTATCAACCAAGTTGTTCAACTCTTGTTGGTTCAAACCTGTCAGATAAGTGATATATGGAGTTTTAGCTTCGAACAGATAGAATTTGGCACCTGATTTGGTACTGTCTTCTTTGATAGCCATCTCAAAAGTCGCACCGTTGCCGAATGGTACATAACGCAAAGAGTCTGCATTATATTTACCTCCGAAGATGGTATCAGCCATAGCTACCCAGACGGTATCACGTTTGAACTCCATCAATCCAGCAGCTTCCACTTCTTTCCAGTTGTTAGTACGTTTTGCTTTGGTAATCATGGCCATGGCTTTTTCTTCAGTCAGACCGTTTTCCAATTGCTCATCGCTCAGGACACCTTCTTTTCTAACGAACGGAAGTTTGGCTTCCTTGACGAATGCAATCAGCGAATCGAAGCTGTCGGTGTAACGTCCGCCATGCAAGCCCCGGTATTCCACCTGTGCCTTGCGGATGTCAATCAACCGTGCTTTGATGGCATCTTCTCTTAAATCCTTTTCTTTATTAAAGGCAATCGGTCCCATGATGCTTTCATAGCATAAATATAACAGACCAACCACACAAGCAGCTAAAATGACATTAAATACTGTTTTCATGATATAAATACGTTTTTTTAGTTTATATTCGTACGGCAAAAATAAATAAATAAATATAAATAGCGAGTAGTTCCACAAACTTTTTCTCATAGAAAAATGATAAATAATTATTTAGCACGACAAATTAAGGAAAATTTTCAATTCCAACCCACTTCCGAACAGGAGAAAGCCATTGAAATGCTGTCTGAATTTCTGTTGTCGCAGGTATCCGAGGAGGTTTTTGTCTTAAGAGGATATGCCGGGACGGGTAAGACATCATTGGTTGGGGCTTTGGTAAAAACCATGGATATTTTGAAGCAGAAGTCAGTATTAATGGCACCAACTGGGAGAGCTGCCAAAGTTTTCTCTTTGTACGCAGGCCATGCAGCCTTTACCATTCATAAAAAAATATATCGGCAAAAAGTATTTTCTAATGAATTGACTAATTTTTCATTGAATGATAATTTGCATCAGCATACCTTATTTATAGTGGATGAGGCTTCAATGATAGCCAATGATGGATTGTCTGGGCCAATTTTTGGTTCGGGAAGATTGTTGGATGATTTGATACAATATGTGTATTCCGGCACAGACTGCCGTTTGTTATTGATGGGAGATACGGCCCAGTTGCCTCCGGTAGGTGAGGAGGAGAGTCCGGCATTGTCGGCAATGGCTTTAAAAGGATACGGGCTGTATGTTAGGGAAATGGATTTGACTCAGGTAGTCAGGCATTTGAGTGATTCGGGTATTTGGTGGAATGCTACTTCTCTGCGCAGGCTGATTGCCGGGGACGAGATGACCGGATTCCCTAAAATTAAGTTCTCTTGTTTTGCCGATATCCGTAACCTGTCTGGTAATGAGTTGATAGAGGCTCTGGAAGAAGCGTATGAAAAGTATGGTATGGAGGACACGATGGTAATCTGTCGTTCCAATAAGCGGGCTAATTTATATAATAATGGGATACGTAATCGTATTCTTTATCGGGAGGAAGAACTCTCTTCGGGGGATTTGCTGATGGTAGCCAAGAATAATTATTATTGGTCCGAGCAGAATAAGGAGATTGGTTTTATTGCCAATGGCGATATTGCTGTAGTACGTTGGGTGCGACACACACGAGAAATGTATGGTTTTCGTTTTGCGGAAGTGTTGCTTACTTTTCCTGACTATGACCATTGTGAAATGGAGGCTACTCTTTTACTGGATACGTTGCAGTCTGATTCGCCCGCCCTATCCAAAGCGGATAATGACCGCTTATTTTATACCGTATTGGAAGACTATGCAGATATCCCCCTAAAGCAAGACCGAATGAAGAAAATGAAGGCGGATCCGTATTACAATGCTTTACAAGTGAAATATGCCTATTCTGTCACATGTCATAAGGCGCAGGGCGGACAGTGGAAAGCTGTTTTTCTTGATCAGGGATATGTGACGGAGGAAAATCTGACTCCCGATTACTTTCGTTGGTTGTATACTGCTTTTACCCGTGCTACGGAAATGTTGTATCTAGTTAACTGGCCGACGGAGCAAATACTTTCTCACTCTTGATAGACTGATATTTCTTCAATTTTACTCTCGGGCTTGAAATCTTTGGAAAAAAAAGGGCCCTTTTTCATTGACAAATATATCTTCATATTTGTTGAGTCCCGAAGAGGTGAGGTATTTGCTTTTCAGTTCAATGGCGGTGCAGCCGTCCAATACGGCTCCGTAATATTCTCTTTCAATTTGCCATTCGATGCCGGTAAGATGTAACAGATCTTCTATCGGTGAGCCCGGAAGTAATCCTTGCTCAGTCTGGATATGGGAAGCGTAAACAGTGATGTAATGTACGGACCTTTCGTCTTCTTGGATTACATTTATTTCCATTATCTTCTTTTTTCTTGATAAAAGAGATATTGGCCATGTGAGGGATCGCCCTCGAAATCATTCGGATCTCCTCCGGGAATAAACTTTTTCTCTACCTTATTATTATATAAGCCTTCGCATGTGGGTGAAATGTCGGCCGTCTGCATTTCCATTTGTATACATCCTACCCCTTGCCGGGTGAGTGTGAAGATTTTCTCTTGTGCGTAGGTAGAGATGCACAATATCTCCATGTACTGATTAAATCTTTTGCATTGGGGCTTATATCCATCCTTTATTTGTAGATATGGAGGAAACAGGGATGGAAAGCTACTGGAACTGCATGTGTTAATTTGCAGATAATGGAAGCGGACTTTTAAATTAATCTGTATATTTGCAATGTTTAGTCTTTTTTGGAATACATAAAGTGATAAGAATAGTTGAAAGATGAATAAAGAGCTTGATTTCCTTGACAAAATTAATCGGCGTGATATTTCTGCGTATAAGGTGTTGTATGAGGAATATTACAATGCGTTGGTAATGTATTCGGTAAATTTTGTAGGACGTCTGAGTGTGGCGGAAGATATTGTACAGGAACTTTTTGTAACCATTTGGGAGAAGCGGATTACTTTTTTGTCTTTCACATCTTTTCGGGTATACCTGTACAATGGGGTCAGGAATGCTTCCATCGATTATTTGAAACATCAGGATATCGAAGAGCAATATATTGCTTCGTTGAGCGAGACTTATTGCGAAGTGGGGGTTGAACAAGACCTTTGTGAAGAAGAAGTTCGTCGGTTGCTTTATAAGGAAATAGATAATCTTCCCGAAAAGATGCGCAGAATTTTTCTCATGTATATGGAAGGAAGGAAAAATGAGGAGATTGCCACAATTCTGCAAATCTCTGTTGAAACGGTGAAAACTCAGAAAAAAAGGGCTGTCAAACAAATCAAATCTAAATTAGGGACATTGTATTATTTTCTTGCTGTTTTTGAAATGTTTCCTTAGCCGCTTCCGGTTGGCCGTATCGGCCTCTTTCTCTTGCTGCTTGCCGGGTAAATATGGTAGTAGTAGAAAATCAGTGGAGATTAGTGATGTGTCACTAATAGGATTACTTATATCTGTCTAATCCGTTATTTATACGGGCTAATTTTACTGTCTTCGGATATGGTGTGTGCCAATATTTTGCTTCTATGTTTTCTAGTAAGGATGCCTTGCCTTTTTGTTTTTGAAAAGAAAAAATAAAGATTTGCATTATTTTTTTGCGTTCTTTGTCCCCCTTTTTGTTTTTTTAATCGTCTATGGTATATAGGTTAAAAAAGTATGCCATGAATGCATCTGATAATAACATAGAACACTTGATTGTAAAAAGCTTGATGGGCAGACTGACTGAGGATGAACAAAAACTGCTGGAAGCGTGGAAAGGGGAGTCATCGGAACATTGTGCCTTATATGATAAAATTGTGCAGGAACAAGATTTGAGTATATCTTATCAGCAATATGGTAAAATCAGGACTCAACGGGCATGGAATCAGTTTCGGAGAAAAGTGGACACTTCTTACCGGATACGGTGGATGGTGCGTTATGCAGCTTCCATTCTGTTGCCTATACTGATTATAGGAGGATTGGCATTCTATTTTTATACAGCTTCTTCCGGATTGCAGACGGTAGAAGTGATTTATCCCGGATGTTCCCAGGCAACTTTAGTAGCTGGCAACGGATTGATGTTTGTACTGGAAGATGATTCCTTACAACAAATACCAACGGGAACGGGGGCCGTGGCCATGCTGAAGAAGGGAGAACTTTCTTATTTTCAAGAACGGGAAAGTGTTGCCGATAAAGATACGGTCGTTCCGGATAATATGTTGCAAACCTGTATAGGAAATGAGTTTCGTATCACGTTGGCGGATGGAACCAAGGTGCATTTGAATTATAATACCGTTTTAAAATATCCGGTGATTTTTGGCAAGCGGGCACGTGTCGTGTATCTGAAAGGAGAGGCCTATTTTGAAGTCGCTCCTGATATGGAACGCCCTTTCTATGTAATAACGGAAGGAATGAAAATCAAACAATATGGTACCTCTTTCAACGTAAATGCTTATTCGCCGCATAGCGTTTCTGTTGTATTGGTCAAAGGAAGTATAGGAGTTGTGGCGGAGGAAAGCGGGGACGAAACGTTGTTAAGGCCAGGACAACGTGCTGTGCTGAATCGGAAAGGTGCTGATATTCGGGTTGACGAGGTGAATGTGGAGAGATTTACGGCTTGGAATAAAGGTTATTTCTACTTTGAGGATGAAAGTCTGGAAAGCATTATGCAAACTTTGTGTTATTGGTACAATGTCAAGGTGGAATTTCAGTCTCCAGAGTTGAAAAAATTGCATTTTACCGGTATATTGGATCGGTATAGTGTCATTAATCCTACTTTGCGTGCTATTAGTCGCACGGTGGATGTAAAAATGAAAATAGAGAAAAATACGATTATAATTTCTAATTAAACAAATGATTTATTTATTATGAAAGAGAAAAGGATTATGAGTCTTTTCCTTTGTTGTTGCCTATTGTTGCCTGGGTTGCTTTATGCTCAGTCATCAAGAACAGTGACATTGGATTTGAAAGAGGCGCCTGTAAAAGTTTTTTTCGATGCTATTCGAAAACAGACGGGCCTGAGTTTTGTGTACAATACGGAACAGACCGAAACCATGAAACCTATTACGGTTTCAGTTCAGAATGAAGCGGTAGAGTCTGTGCTGAGGAGAGTATTTACCGGGACGGAATTTTCTTATCAAATTGAAGAAAATGTTGTTACCATAGTAAAGAAAAATCGTCAAGTGGGGGGGGGTAGAATCCTTTCTGGTGTGGTGAAAGACGAGGAAGGCACACCTCTTCCGGGAGCGGCTGTCTATATGAAAAAGAACAATAGTGTGCATGCCGTTACGGATATGGATGGAAACTATACTCTGAAAATGCCGGAGGAAGGTGGAGAGGTCATTTTTTCATATATTGGTATGAAGCCTTTTGTGTTGGTCGTGAAAAGAGGTGGACGTTCGTTGGTGGGCAATGTCACGTTGCAGAGTGATACCAAAATGGAAGAGATTGTGGTAACGGGAATTGTTTCTAAAAGTAAAAATTCTTTTACCGGATCGGCTACAACCGTTACCGGTGAAGAACTTCGTCAAGTTGGAGTGCAGAATCCGTTAACCAGCCTTAGCGCTTTAGATCCGGCTTTTAATATATTGACGAATGACTTGTATGGTTCTGATCCGAATCATTTACCGGATATCAATATCCGGGGTAAATCCAGCGTTATTGGTATGCGCGATGAAGCTGTGAACGATCCGAATCAGCCCCTGTTTATTGTAGATGGCTTCGAGTCTACGCTGGAAGCGGTTTATAATATGGATTTAAACCGTATTGAATCTATGACAATTTTGAAAGATGCAGCCTCTACGGCTATTTATGGAGCGAAAGCGGCAAATGGTGTGGTTGTGGTGGAAACGGTAAAACCGAAAGCTGGTCGCTTGCGTTTTAGCTATAACGGTTCGGTCGCTATTTCAAAGCCGGACTTGTCTTCCTATAATTTAATGAATGCTTCTGAAAAATTGGAATTTGAACGTTTGGCAGGGAGATATACTGTAAATAGCGGTAATTGGTCTGTGGATAATGAAATTCTTTATAGTGATATTTATAATAAACGGAAAGCGGAGATTGCAAGTGGAGTAGATACGTATTGGTTGAGTGAACCTTTGCGTACAGGAGTGAATCAAAAACATCGTGTTTATGCGGAAGGAGGCCAAGGTGGTTTTCTTTTTGGAATAGGTGTGGGCTATAACGGTAATAGGGGAGTAATGAAGAATTCTGACCGTAACTCTTATGAGGGGAACTTGGATTTGATCTATCGGACGAATAAGTTGCAATTTACCAATAAATTTACCGCTACACACACTTCAACCGGTGAACCGATTGTAGACTTTTCCACTTATGCGGCCGCCAATCCTTATTATAAAAAGGTGGATGAGAATGGGGAAGTTACGCCTTGGTTACAAAATGATGATTTTGCCATGGCGGCTAATCCGAGTTATAATGCGTCATTGAACAGCCGTAACGAAAACTCAACATTGCTTCTTTCAAATTATTTTATAGCGGAGTATACTCCTGTGCAAACTTTGAAATTGCGCGCTCGTTTTGGTTTGACACATTCGAATGGGGATGGTGAACGTTTTATTTCACCTTTGGATACCCGTTATGTGAGTGTGGATGCTACGAAGAAGGGGTCTTTTACTTCTTTGGATACAAAATCAACCCAATATGATGGTGAATTGACTGCTATTTATGCGGAAGTGTTTGGAAAACATCGTTTTACGTTTGCGTTGGATAGCAAAATATCTGAGTCTCATCAATTAAGTCAAGGGTATAATGTAATTGGATTCCCTGAAGGCGATTACACTTATCCATCATTTGCGAATGGATATCCTGAGGGTTCCACTGCTTCTTATACAGAAACCGTTTCTCGTAATGTCAGTTTCCTGGGAACATTGAATTATGCGTTTGACAATCGATATTTGGTGGATATAAATTATACATCAAGTGGTTCGTCCGTGTTTGGTTCTGCTAAACGCTTTAAGGATACTTGGGCTGTCGGCTTGGGATGGAATATTATGAATGAAAAATTCTTTAAGGAACATATTCATGGAGTGTCTATGTTGAAGCTTCGTGCTTCTATAGGTAATCCTGGCAATACTAGCTTTGATTCCGCCATGTCGCTTACTACTTACCGATTTTTGTACAATAGTTTCAGTTATTTTGGAAACAGTACCATTTTGAATGTTTTGGGAAACAGAAACTTGAAATGGCAAACGACCTTGGATAAAAACATAGGCTTTGATTTGACGATGCTGGATGATAGATTGACTGTGGATTTTAACTATTATGATAAACGGACAGATCCGTTATTGATTAGTGTTTATACAGTTCCATCTTCCGGTGTCTCTTCTTGGTATACCAATTTGGGGTTGCAACGCTCGAAAGGTGTGTTGGCTACTGTATCTTATTATATTCTTCGCTCTTTGAAGGATCGTTTGACGTGGAGTGTGCGTGGTACATTGCGTCATGAAAAGGCAGAACTGGATGGGATAGATGGACACATGGATGATTTGAACAATTACGGAAAGAGTCGAGATACCAAGCGGTATTACAATGGCGCTGATCCCGATGATATTTGGGCTGTGCGTTCTGCCGGAATCGATCCTTCCAATGGCCGTGAATTGTTCATTAAGAAAGACGGAACTTATACGTATGATTTCTCTTATGATGACGAAGTGGTTGTGGGAAACAGCCGTTCAAAAATTGAAGGAAATCTGAGTTCAAGTTTTTCATATAAAGGTTTTTCTGCAGGGTTTACATTTGGATATAAATGGGGAGGTAAGGCATTTAATTCTGCATTGTATAATAAGGTGGAAAACATCTCTGGTTCACAGTTGAATTATAATCAAGATAAACGTGCTTTATACGATCGTTGGCAACAACCTGGCGATCGAGCAATGTTTAAAAATATAGCGAATTCTGTAAATACACCTATTTCATCCCGGTTCGTTCAGAAAAACAACTCTTTGACATTGCAGACCATAACTGCCGGTTATGAGTTTTATGAATTTGCCCGTCAGATAGGAATCGAGTCTTTGCGGCTCTCAGCTTATATGAATGATGTATTTTGGTTGACTTCTATTAAAAAAGAACGTGGTACGAATTATCCGTTTGCACGTAGTTTTACATTTGCTTTGTCATTTACTCTTTAAAAAATAGATTCATGAAACAATATAAATTGATTAGTTTGACAATCGTTTGGGGATTGGGAAGTTTGCTGATGGGGTGTTCTGACTGGTTGGACTATACGCCCAAGGACAAACAGACTTATGAACAGCAATTTGGGACAAAAGCGGGTTTCCATAATGCGATTAATGGTATCTATACGAATCTTAGTAGTAATAGTCTTTATGGATATAACATGAGTTATGGACCGCTTGATTTTATGGGGTTGTTATATAATATTCCGTCTTCAAATGTTTCCCGTAGCGAATATAAATCAGCTACGTGGACAGGCTCGTATGCGAGTTCTACATTTTCAAGTATCTGGAGTACGGCTTATGCTACCATCCTGAATGTGAATTTGGTGTTGCAGGCTGCGGATGAATATAAAGAATCTGTCTTGACTGAAAGAGAATACGACCTGATAAAAGGTGAGATGTTGGGAGTGCGCGCTTTCTTACATTTCGACATGCTCCGTTTATTTGGGCCGATTTATATTTCCAATCCGAGTAAATTGAGCATTCCATACAATACGGGAGTGGAGGCTTCACGACATGAGCGCATGCCGGCTGATGAATTGATAGAAAAGAATCTTCTACCCGATTTGGAGGCGGCGGAAAACCTTTTAAAAGAGGTCGACCCTGTGATAACGGACGGTGTTTTAAACTCTGATGGAGGACTGGAAGGTAACTGGGAACGTTACCGCCAGTTGCGTATGAACTACTATGCGGTGATTCTGGTAAAGGCTCGTCTATACTTATGGATGGGTGAATATGAAAAAGCGTTGGCGGAAGCCAAGAAGATAACGGACAGCGATCTGGTAAAGGAACATTTCCCTTTTGTGGAACCATCGAAACTCTTGGCTAATAGCATCAATCCTGACCGTGTCTTCTCGACTGAGTGTTTGTTCGGATTTTATGATAGCGGCATGAAGGATATCTTTACGAATTACTTCAGTGGTTCCTTGGATGCCTCAATGTTACTTCAGCCTCGAAAAGGCTATATAGATATATTGTTTCCAAGTGTAGGAGATTATAGAAGGCAGTCTCAGTGGACAGGCTCTTCGGCTTCTTCCGGTAGCGAGTATGATTTCATCAAATACAAAAGCTTTACAGCAAACAACTCCAATCCGGAATTTTGGGCTACTTTCTATGGCCTTATGCGCGTAAGTGAAGCGTATTACATAGCTTCGGAAAGTTTACTGATGCAAAATAATTTGGAGGGGGCTTGTGACTATCTTAATGTAATACTGAAAGCGCGCGGACTGACGGAACTGGAAGTTGGCAGCGTGAACAAGAACTTACTTTTGAAAGAAATCAAATATGAGTATTTGCGTGAGATGCGTGGGGAAGGCCAAATTTACTTCATGTTGAAACGTTTTAATCAGGCGTTTGGCATGTACACGTCGGGTGGCGACACGAGCCTGAATGGAGCGGAAGAGCCTTATTTCGACAGTTCCCCTTCTCCTGCTACCAGATATTCTGTACCATTACCTTCAGACGAAATTAATTAAAGAAATGTTATGAAAAAGTTTATATATACATGTTTGGCCTTTACAGCAATCTTGTTTGGGGCTTGTTCAGAGGAGACTGTTTCTCTGTATGATGGATGTAAGGCAGGTTTGTTCATTCAGGAAATCAATACGACTGATATGTATGGAAACCCTCGCTCTTATAGGGATTCAACTTCTTTTTCTTTCGCATCGGTGAATGAGGCGTATAAGGATTATGACCTCCGTTTCATTGTGCGTACGATGGGAAATACCGTTAACGAGGCACGGCCATATAAAATTGCGATAGAAGAGGGAACTACCGCTGTAGAGGGCGTGGATTTCGACTTGAGCCGGAACGACTTTATCGTCCACGCCAATAACAGTACTGATACGGTGTGGGTACGGCTGATACGTACAAACACGTTACGAACGACAACTTTGCGCATTAAATTGGGTTTGGTGGCAAATGAATATTTCGATCTCCCGATTGACTATTACAAAAATTCCGCTTCGTGGTCGGAAGACGGTACACGGAACAGTGCGACTTCTTACATCATCCGTTTCAGTGAAATATACACGGAGCCTTTTTATTGGGAATCGTTCGGTGGAGACTATTTCGGGAAATTTACGATCAATCGTTATCTTGAACTGAACAAAGTGATGGGGTGGACTGTAAACGACTGGAGCAACGCAGGTTCGAGCGGTTCGAAAGTGGCGTTGGGCAAATTTGATTTTGCTGCTCGCGTTTTCCAGAAGCATCTGCAGAAGATGGCGGATGCGGGTACTCCCGTGTTGGATGATGACGGTTCGTACATTCAATTGCCGGCAAAATATGCCGTTGACTATTCACAATATGGTGTCTAATGAATAAAAAATGGAAGGATATGAGAATTATAAATAAATATTGGGTAATGCTGGCATGTGGATTTTTGGGAGTGTCATGCTATGAAGATAAGGGAAATTATGATTATGCGGAAATAGAGACAATAGAAATCACATTGCCCCAAAATATTGCGGTCATGTCTCGTGCTGAGAACATAGTGTTTGAACCAAAAGTCGTTTCTTCTGTCGTGGGAGAACTGACAGCGGACAATAGCAACTATGAATACGGCTGTAAAATCAATTACAGTCATTTGAATGAGGAAAATAGAACCGAGCTGTGGGTAGACATTGACCCTGAAAAGGAAAAGAGGATAGATTATTTTGCCGACTTTCCCGCAGGAAGCTATGCCATTTGGTATTGGGTGACGAATAAGGAAACAGGAATAACCACAAGTGCCAAAGGCCGTGTGAATGTAATTTCTACTACGTCCGAAGGCTGGATGGTGCTTAGTAATATAGGGGAAGACAAGAAAGCTCGTCTGGATATCATATCAAGGGATTCGAAAGGCAATGCGATAGTGGCTTATGGTGTAATGGGAGATAAATCCCCGGATATTAGGGAAGCTACCCAGATTGTCATGAATCCGAGTATGTATTATGGAGGCGAGTCTATTTTCTTGTTGAGCCGGACGGGAGGTTACAGATTGAATGTAAGTTCTTTGACGACTCAGGAGAGCGATAACATGAAACTGACAGACTTTATCCTTTCGTCTACTGAGGGTGAACCTGTCGCTCTCACAATCATTAATTCGGGAAATGTTGCTGGACCTACATCCCGGTTCTGTGTAACGAGTGTCGGCAATGCGTACGCCATTCGTAGCAGCACCTCCGGATCTTCTTTTGAGACGGCTTTGAATACGGATGTTGGCGGTAACGATCCTACCTATCAGGTTGCTCCGGCTGCGGGAACAAGTCTTGAACGGCCGGGAAACTCTGCGTGTGCGTTGCTGTATGACATTACAAACAAACGCTTTGTCGGATGGAATTTTTATGCGACGGATAATAATGTATTGTTCTCGTTGGTTAATCCGGATGACGTTACCAAGAAGTTTGATTACACAACGGGCATGACATTTGTTGACATGGTAAGCACCCGCTTTTCCCGTGGATTAGTGTATACCATCCTGCAGGATAGCCACAACCAACGTCATGTGTACGGCATCAACCTGTCAGGTAGCAGATTTACGCAAGAGTCCCTTTACAGTAATATTTCAAGCGAACACTTCAATGATGCGAAGGATTATGCGTTTCATTCGCAGTATCCTTTCATGTTCTATTGCTATGACAATAAAGTTTATTCGTATAATTTGGGTACAGGAACGTTGAACGAGACCTTGACATTGCCTGCCGGTGAAAAAACTACGATGCTGAAATTTAATCTGTTTATGAATATGCAGCTTAGTTATCTGGCGGATCACAGTGATGAGTTCCTGTCTAAACAATTCGATTTGATTGTCGCTTCTACTACGGGTGAAGAGAATGGCGGTATTGTCCGCTTTTATACGATTGATTCTTCCGGTAAAATGACTTTGAAAGAAGAGTATAAGGGCTTTGGCGATGTGGTGGATGTAACGTATCGTGAAGTAAGAGGATAAACAAGTGGATCATTATGTTGCAGAATGTGGAATTCGTTCCGCATTCTGCCGTTGAATTACGTTAATAGCGAAGTGCTTCCCTATTTCGTTTATGATTTTTCACAGCATAAAAAGACAGGGTGTGCCATTCACTTTAATGGACTCATATCTCGAATGCCATTCCAAATAGAAACTGCATGTATGGTGGATCTCAATGCTGGAATTACGGTGGTGAGAGGTCGGGATACGAAAGTAGGAGATAAATACCAGTCATAAGTATTTATCTCCTACTCGATTATAATTTGGTGTATGCTTTATAGTCCGGCTAATTCAATGACTTTATCCACAGCTGCGGGCAGCCCGTCTGTCTTCTTTCCACCGGCTGTGGCGAAGTGAGGTTGTCCGCCGCCACCTCCCTGAATCAGTTTGGCGGCTTCTTTCACCAAGACACCTGCTTTCAGACCACCTTCAACTAAATTATCGCTGAGCATGACTGTCAGCATGGGGCGGTCGTTCTCAACCGAGCCGACAACAAACAGCAGATTCTCTGCGATTTCTCCTCGTAACTGGAAGGCGATGTTCTTGACAGAATTGGCCGGTAACGGCAGAACTGCCTGAATAACGGTTAATCCGTTCAGCTCTTTGGCAGAGGATTTTAACCACTCTTTTGCGGAAGCTTCCTTTTCCTTGGCAAACTCTTCAACCTGCTTCTTCAGACCTGCGTTCTCTTCAATGTATTTGTGGATGGCCACCTTTAAATCCGGAGCGTTGTTGAACAGGGCTTTCAAATCATTGAGCGTATCGTGAATGGTATCCATCATTTCTTCTACTTTCGCTCCGGTAATGGCTTCGATACGGCGTACACCGGCAGCTACGGAACTTTCGGAGATAATGCGGACCATACCGATTTTTCCGGTAGATGCAACGTGCGTTCCGCCACAAAACTCGATAGAGCTTCCAAACTGTACGACACGTACTTCATCACCGTATTTTTCGCCAAATAAGGCAATCGCTCCTAATTCTTTTGCTTTCTCAATAGGAACGCAACGATGGTCGATCAACGGAATGTCTTCGCGGATTTTTGCATTGACGAGATGTTCCACCTCACGAATTTGCTCGTCGGTTACTTTTTGGAAATGTGAGAAGTCGAAACGTAAGGAATCCGGAGTAACCAATGAACCTTTTTGTTCTACGTGGGTTCCCAATACGGTGCGTAACGCTTCGTCCAACAAGTGGGTACAAGAGTGGTTGGCTGCGCAAGCTGCCCGTTTATCGGTGTCCACACAGGCCATCATAGGTACGTCAAGATGTTCTGGTAATTTCTTGGTAATATGGATAGGAAGGTTATTCTCTTTCTTGGTATCGATGATTTCAATCGTTTCAAATTCACTCACGATGACTCCCGTATCACCTACCTGACCTCCGCTTTCTGCATAGAACGGGGTCTTGTCGAGCACGAGTTGAAACAGGGCCTGATTTTTTTGCTTAATCTGGCGGTAACGCAGAATGGAAGTTTCGTATTCAGTATAATCATAACCTACAAATTCTGTTTCTCCTTCTTTCAGAACTATCCAGTCTCCGGTTTCTATTGCGGCGGCATTACGTGCGCGTTGTTTTTGTTTTTGCATTTCTGCGTCAAACTCGTTCGTATCCACAGTCAGACCATTTTCACGGAGTATTAGCTCTGTAAGATCGAGCGGGAAACCGAACGTATCATATAAAGTGAAAGCGTTTGCGCCGCTGATGATGGTTTTCCCGTCGGTTTTAGCTTCGGCCATGGTTTTATCCAGTAAGCGGATTCCTGTTTCCAATGTGCGGAGGAATGCCTCTTCTTCTTCTTTTATGACTTTCTCGATAAGGCTTTTTTGTGCCTTTAGTTCTGGGTAAGCTTCTCCCATGTTGTCTATGAGTACAGGGAGCAATCGATACATGAATGCTTGTTTTTGGTTTAGGAATGTATAGGCATACCGTACGGCGCGGCGCAGGATACGGCGGATGACATATCCGGCTTTGGCATTGGACGGTAATTGCCCGTCGGTAATGGAGAAAGCGATGGTACGTATATGATCTGCAATGACGCGCATGGCTACATCCGTTTGAGCGTTGTCTCCGTAATGTACGCCTGCCAAGTCTCCTATCACTTTGATGATGGGTTGGAAGACATCCGTATCGTAATTGGACGTTTTGCCTTGCATGGCCATGCATAACCGTTCGAATCCCATACCCGTGTCGATGACTTTGGCGGGAAGGGGCTCCAGACTGCCATTGGCTTTGCGGTTGTACTGCATGAATACCAGGTTCCAGATTTCAATCACTTGGGGATGGTCGTGGTTAACCAAATCGCGTCCGTTGAGTTTCGCTTGTTCTTCTGCCGGGCGCAAATCGATATGTATTTCGGAGCACGGGCCGCAAGGACCCGTATCTCCCATTTCCCAAAAGTTATCGTGCTTGTTACCATTGATGATGTGTTCTTTAGGCAGAAACTGTTCCCAATACGAAGCTGCTTCATTGTCGCGTTCCAATCCCTCTTCGGCGCTTCCTTCAAATACGGTAGCGTACAGGTTGGCAGGATTTAGTTTCAATACCTCTACCAAATATTCCCATGCCCAGTTGATAGCCTCTTTTTTGAAATAATCTCCGAAAGACCAGTTCCCTAACATTTCGAACATGGTGTGATGATACGTGTCGTGTCCTACTTCTTCCAAGTCATTATGCTTTCCGCTTACACGCAGGCATTTCTGTGAGTCGGCTACACGTTTGCTCTTTGTGGGATGGTTTCCCAGAATGATATCTTTGAATTGGTTCATGCCCGCGTTGGTAAACATTAGCGTGGGGTCATCTTTAATTACCATTGGAGCTGAAGGCACAATCAGGTGACCTTTAGACTCGAAAAAACTTTTAAACGATTCTCTGATTTCGTTAGCGGTCAACATACTTTTGTTATCAAGTTAATATTCTAAAAAAGGATTTGCAAAGATAGTGGGTTTTATTATTTTTGCCTCAATTATTATGTGAAATCTTCTTGTATCGGGCACTAAAACTAATTCTTGAAAGCGGGGAATGCGAAAAGTTTACTACATATACAATCCTAAAACACGAACTTACGACCGTATTTATCCCACTGTCCGCCAACGCGCGTTGAGTATATTGCGCCGCCTTTTTGTAGGTATGGGGCTGGGAGCGGGAAGTTTCCTGGTCTTGTTTTTGTTGTTTGGATCACCTTCTGAAAGGGAATTACGGATAGAAAATTCGCGTATGCAGGCGCAGTATAATGTACTTTCACGCCGGTTGGACCAGGCGCTTGCTGTCTTGCGGGATATTCAGCAGCGTGATGACAATCTATATCGTGTGGTCTTGCAGGCTGACCCTGTTTCAGATGCCATTCGTCAGGGTGGATATGGTGGGACAAACCGTTATGAGCAATTGATGAATATGGCTAATGCCGATTTGGTTGTCAATACGACACAGAAAATGGATGTGTTAGCCAAACAGCTTTATATCCAGTCTAAGTCGTTTGATGAAGTGGTGGATTTGTGTAAAAGCCATGATGAGATGCTAAAGTGTATTCCGGCGATACAGCCTGTTTCCAACAAAGATTTAAAGCGGACAGCTTCCGGCTATGGTGTGCGAATAGATCCGATCTACAAGACTAGCAAGTTTCATAGTGGTATGGACTTTTCAGCCAATACGGGAACTCCTGTCTATGTCACCGGAGATGGAGTTGTGGTTTCGGCTGGCTGGGAAACGGGGTATGGAAAATGTGTTGAAATCAATCATGGCTTTGGCTATCGGACCCGTTATGCGCATTTGAGTGCGATGGATGTGAGAAAGGGACAGAAAGTAGTACGGGGAGAGGTGATTGGGAAAGTGGGAAGCACGGGAAAAAGTACCGGACCGCATTTACATTATGAAGTGGTGGTGAAAGGGCAGAAAGTAAATCCGGTCAACTATTATTTTATGGATTTGAGCGCGGAAGAATATGATAAGATGGTTCAAATGGCGACTAACCATGGAAAAGTATATGATTGATTAAAAGGCGGAACGATTATGGCGTATAAGGCGGATAAAGAGTTGAAGTTGTATTATTCGATAGGTGAAGTGGCCGAAATCTTTGGGGTGACGGAGATATTGTTGCGTTATTGGGAGAAGGAATTTCCTGCAATGATAGCTCCACGGAGAATAGGACGGAATATCCGGCAATATACTAAGGAGGATATCGGGAACATACGTTTGGTTTATCATTTGGTGAAGGAGAAGGGGATGACTTTGCAAGGCGCGCGTCAGCTGTTGAAAGACAATAAGGCGGCAACTGTCCAGACTATGGAAGTAATCAATCGTTTGAAAGAAATTCGTGAAGAGCTTGTCAGTATTAAGAACGAAATAGATCAGGCGGTGTATTGACACGAAATATTTACATCGTTTTACATTAGGCTTACATTTCGTCGAACCCGCGTCATATTAAAGACATAGAGGAGTTACACAGTCATGACAGTAAGCTCCGTTCACCGTCCGGCGGTACGCTGGACGGTGAAGTCAGATAGCTGCGAAAGCCGACGCACCTATCTGCATGGACCGTCCAGCGAACGCCGGACGGTGAACGGAGATATATGGAACAGACAAAACACATCCGTGACAAGGGCGATTCATATAGGTTGGCCGGTACTGCCGTCCCCACGCGGGAAAAAGGGGAGCAATCATAGTTATGCTCCCGATTGGTTGGCAATGAAGTTGTCGGACGACTGTGTATTGTTTTTTATCGGTTTTACGGTTCGTCACAATCCGGTAAGTCCGGATAGAACTTCCAAAAATTAAAGGATTCCCATACGCTTGTCATTCAAGCG
>CANQSM010000032.1 GCA_947626525.1 uncultured Phocaeicola sp.
AGTTTTCTGGCATTTATAGGAGTCTCGCAAGATTCTGCAGCCGTCATCTGCAGCCTTTAACTGAATATCCCTACTTACTTATGAAAAGAAAGTATATTCTGTTATTATCTTGTGGATTGATGAGTTTGAAGATATCTCCATCTTAAATACTAGCAGCATAAGCAATATCAACAGCTTTGTTAGATCTCTGATTGATAAGGCTTCCAATAATCTCTTGCTGTTCTTAAATCTAACTCAATCCGCCATGATGGATGTTGAAGATTTGGGGGAATATTTGCAGGAAGCTGTTAAGTCTAGAATAAAAGAGCGGATAGAATTTAATATGCCTAATTCCTTGGAATTAAAAGAGTATTTAGAGGAATTGCTTAACAATCCATTATACAGAGATGAACCGTGTACTGGGAGTCAGCGTTTTTACCCGTTTGAAGAAGATGTAATAGATCAGGTCATTAAAGATTTAGGTAATACTTCATTGCGACGATACAATGAGGCATTCTCATTGTTGCTAGAGAATGCCATCTATGATGGAAAAAAGAATATTGATATCGCTTATTATGATGACATTAAGAGTGAAATAATTGGCTGGAAATGAGATTACCTATTGTTTTAGATACTTGTACTATTTTGAATCTTCTTCGAATAGATGAAGATGAGTTCTTGTATAAAAAACTCATAAAATTAGAAATAAATATATGTCAATCTGTATTTGACGAGGCGAATAGAAATGTGAAAACTAAAACTTTTTCTGAAGATCAGAGAAAATATATTTCATCACACATACCGCAATTAGTACCGTTCATTATAAGATGTGATGAACAATTTGAGAAAGAGTACAAATCCTGTATTCAAGAATTTTGTGATTATAAAAAGGAAAATGGTGAATTTTATTCTACGTTAATCAGTTTATATTTATGTAGACAAAAGCAATGTAGACTATACTTTTATACAGATGACTATCCTGCAAAACGTGATTTTGATAGTTTTTTTAACTATCAACAGATAGGGATAATAGGTGATACTATTGATTTGTTGGTTTTTTTATATTGGTCCAATCCTGATTTCGACCAGCGGAAACTGGAGAAATATCTTCAAAATCTTCTGTCCGAATTTGCAACTCCATTCAAAGAATTTCATAATCAATTTATGGAAAAGAAAGGAAGATGGATTACTCGCAATATTAAAAACAAAATATTAAAAGAAAACCTAGATAAAATTGAAAGCGGGCTTGAAGGATTGAATTTCGAAAAGATTGGGGAAGGCATGGCTTATTTTAAAAATGATGGTAAATCATACAAAGAAATAAGAACCTTTCTAGATAGTTATTTAAATATAAATCTTAGTGGGTATATGGTTTTAAAAATCAAGGATACTGTTAGCAGCCTTAAACGACATCCAATATATAAAATGCCATGTTAAAATCAGATATCATATGGCCTGAACATCGGCGATACAAATCGCGTACAGAGTGGGAACCGATAGGTTTCTTCTCAGATTGTTTGTGCAATACGACGTATTTTGATCTTATGCTTGGGTTCTTTTCTTCATCTGCGATAAGCGTGCTCGCTAATGGATTTGCAGTATTCCTTTATAATGGAGGAAGGATGAGGCTTATAGTTAATGACATCTTAACTGAAGAAGATAAGAATGCTATTGCAGATGGGACTGGTGATGTTGAAATACCTTATTTTGATGTGTCAGACATTCGAAAGATTAAAGAAACATTGTCAGAAAGAGATAATCATTTCTTCAACTGTTTAGCATGGCTCATACGGCATAATCGTCTTGATATTAAAATTATAGCACCTAAGAATGGTATTGGTATATCGCATACCAAATCAGGCATATTCTCTGATGGTATTAATGATGTTGGATTTGATGGTTCGTGTAATTTTTCTCGGACTGCATTGGTGGATAATATAGAAAGTCTGACCGTTTCATGTGATTGGGACGGCGATGTAGATGTTGCTAAGATCAAATATATAAAGGATGATTTTGAGAAAGTCTTTCAAGAGAGAGATGACACTGTAGTTTATTTATCGGCAGACAAGATTAAGACTCATATTACAGAGAATTATCCAGATAAATCTATATCCGAACTGCTTGAATCCGAATACAATATTTTAAGGAATCAATATTCACAAAATATCTCTAAACGTATTGCCAAAGCTTTAGATAATGCCAAAGAGCGATTGGAGGTAATTCTTGATAAGCTCAAGGATGGAAAATACAAAGTAGATGTTTTGAAAAACCACGAGCCACATTTACCATATCCATCTGGACCAAGAGACTATCAAGTACAGGCTTTTGTGAACTGGAAAGATAACAAACAGAAAGGATTATTTGCTATGGCAACAGGTACAGGCAAAACTATTACATCCTTAAACTGTCTACTTGAAATTTATAAGAAACTAGGTTATTATAAAGCACTTATATTAGTTCCAACTATTACACTTGTTGAACAGTGGGAAAAAGAATGTGAAAAATTTAATTTTGGCAATGTAATCAAAGTCTGCTCCAAATACGGAGGGTGGCAGACCTCGCTGGCAAACATACGCATGTTGGAGTTGTCAGATCCAAACAACAAATTATCGTATGTGATTATTTCTACATATGCATCTTTTATTCGACCGGCCAATTTTTTGGAATTAAATCAATTCCCAAAGGCTAAATTGTTGCTTATTGCTGACGAGGCTCATAACATGGGAGGAGGGCTTGTTGCAAAACGATTGAATGATATTAAATATTTGCGACCGATAGGACTGTCTGCTACACCTGAGCGACAGTTTGATGAAGAAGGAAATTTGCGATTAATGTCATTCTTTGGATGCGATAAAGAATTTACTTTTGAGTACTCAATGGCAGAGGCCATTAGAAACAAAGCATTGTGTAAATATTATTATTATCCTCATCTAGTGGAATTGACTCAAGATGAAATGAGCCAGTACATTGAGCTGTCGAAGAAAATTGCAAAAATCATTAATAGGACCGATGACGATAGTCGAGAAATCTTAAAACGACTTTTGCTGAAACGAAAGCAAATTATACATAAAGCAGAAAATAAGAAAATAGAATTTGAAACAATATTAAAAGATCATCTAAATAAAACCGGTTCTTTAAAATATACGTTAGTATATGTTCCTGAGGGGAACCAATTAGATGATCAAACCGCAGATATTTTCGATACGGTAGAAGGAATTAAGGATGATGAAGATACACTGCATCTTATTGATGAATATACGCGTATCGTAAGAGATATTGACCCGCATATAGTTGTACGTCAATTTACATCAGAATCCATTGACCGTGATTCAATGTTGTTTGATTTTGCGAATGGGAATATTGATGTTTTAACGTCAATGAAGTGTTTGGACGAAGGTGTTGACGTACCACGTAGCGAATTAGCAATCTTTTGTGCCAGCACGGGAAATCCTAGACAGTTTATTCAGCGCCGAGGCCGTGTGCTGAGAACACATAAAGATAAACGATATGCTGTTATTCATGATCTTGTAGTAATCCCAGGTGTGAATTTCGATCCGGAATGCTATGAGTTGGAAAAGAGTTTAGTCTCAACCGAAGTAAAACGAGTCCGAGATTTTGCACTCCTTTCCGAGAATTGTAATGACACACTAAATATTTTAGATGATGTATTAAATCGATATCAAATATCACTTTTTAATTGATACTACTATGGCTACTCATTACACAAATGGAGACAGAATACTGCAAGCAGTATTGGCCGATCCTAAACTTGCCGAATTGGGCGAGTATACACCAACTGGAGATGAAACAGTTGCAGACGCTCTTGATTCTGAAAATGCCACAATACGTGCTGTTGCCATGATTATTGATGGGAATGAGAATCAATATACCCCTAAAGAAATATATACTCAGGTGTCTAATTATCTTACCTCTAGCATATGAAACTAAATAAAATTATTATAAAGAATTTCCGCAGCTATTACGGTGAAAATTGTTTTGAACTGTCGGATGGCTTAACCCTTGTTATTGGAGATAATGGTGACGGCAAAACAACCTTCTTCGAAGCTCTAGAGTGGTTATTTGATACTAGTAAGGATAATAAAAGCGAAAGTAATATATCCGAGATGCGCAAAGCCGAGATGGGGATTGGCGATAGTGATGAGGTATCTGTAACTATGACTTTTGACCATCGTGGAGAAAAGGAAATTTGTAAAAAATTCATTTTCGAAAAAGATACTAATGGATCTGTTAGAACAAGAGATTTTTCTTTTGTTGGATATGAGATTGTGGGAGCAGAAAGGTATAAGCGAGACGGAAAGATATTATTAGAATCCTGTTTTGATACTGTAATACGCCGATATTGCTTATTCAAAGGGGAGCGAGAGTTAAATGTTTTTGATAATAATACTGCTCTCAAGACATTGGTTGACACATTTTCTGGAATCAAACAATTCGATAATCTTGTTGAGTTGACTACGTATTTTGAGCAACAATCTGATAACTTAGTTACCAAAGAGTTAAAAAAAGATAAAAAGCAGGAGGAGGTTATTAAACGACTTGAATATGAATTGAGTAAAGTGCAATCTGATATTTCTGATGTTCGCCATGATATTAGTATCAAAGAGAAGGCTGTATCAGACTATGAGACCAGATTAAGAGTTCTGGAGGAGAACCAGGATGCTTGTGAGAATTTACAGGATATAAATGCTCGAATTGAGCAGAAAAAAAATAGAACAGCGTAGACTGATGGGTTATATCAATTTAGACTATAATGCCATGCTGCTGGATGATATGTGGATTCTTAGAGCATTTCCTTCTATTTTAAGCGAGTACCAGAAAAAAGTTTCATCTCTTAGTCGTGAGAAGAGAAAATTACAAAAGGCAGAGGACGAAAGAATTGCTATTGAGAAGGGGAAACAAGAAGCAATAAAGGAAATCCAGAAATTGGCCAATGATGCCACACCTCTCCCGTGGAATCTTCCTGATAAGGAGACTATGCAGGAGATGATCGATGATGAGATCTGCAAAGTATGCGGGCGGCCTGCAGAAAAGGGAAGTGACGCATATAACTTTATGGTTAATAAACTTAATGAGTATCTTGATCATATTCGTAAAGAATCAGAGGCTGCTCAACAGCAAGAGGCTCTAGTTAAGCCTCTCTTTGAGAACACATACATAAATGAGCTGCATACACGTAGCATTCAGTTGAGTGGTGATACAGAGCAGGAATTGATGGGGTTGGCAACCGCTATTGCCGATAGGTTATCTTTTGTGCAAAGCAGAAAGCAGGATTTGGAGAGAGTAAATAAAGACCTGACAGAGGCAGAAGATGCAAAAATGCAGCTTCTTATTCAGACCCCTGATCTTACGGAAGAGATGCTTATCAAGAACTTTAAGGATTTTAAAGGCCTTTCTGATAGCAGCAAGCGAGCATCATTAGATCTCCAAGAATTGAATCATGAACTTGAAGTGTTAGAGGCTCAAAAGCAGGAACTAAAAGAACGACAAAATCAGATAGTCCCATCAAATGGAATCGTAAGAGTTTATCAGAAAGTTCATATTACGCTTGAACGAATCATGAAAGCGTTTGAGGCGGCAAAGAATAGAAATGTAGAAGAATTTATTCAAACCCTTGAAGAGCAGGCTAACATATATCTCAAGAAGCTCAATGCTGATGATTTTCGTGGCGTTATTAAGATAAAAAGAACTGCAGACGGTTCAGCACGAATAAACCTATATAGCTCTAATGATACCTTGATAGCTAATCCAGGTGGTGCTCAAAAGACCACGATGTACATGTCTGTCCTTTTCGCTATATCAAAGATTACTACTCTTAAGAGGGATGAAGATTATCCGTTGATTTTTGATGCTCCGACTTCATCGTTTGGAGAATTCAAAGAGGATATATTCTATAATATTATTGATAATATTGATAAGCAATGTGTTATCTTTACGAAAGATCTGTTGAGATATGATAGGGACACGGAAAAGCGAGAACTTGATTTTGATAAGATAAATCAGCTTTCTTGCTCTGTTTATCGTATACAGAAAGCTCCAGGATATGATGAAGAAGATTTGTCAACTATTAGAACAATAACCGAAAGAATTAAATAGATCATGGCAGAGAAACTATATGATTTATGGGCAAAACGTAATCCTAATTGGGAGAAACGTTTTGAAGACTCTATCATTAAGAACTTCAGTGATTATGGTAAGGGTGTAACCACGTTAGGAGAGGCTAAGGGAAAACTGTTTGGTGCTGGTTACGAAGTTTTCATCATAGCATTTTTTATTGGTCTGTATTACAACCAAAGACGGAAACTCATAGATGATAGCACGAAAATTAAATCGTTAGGACAACCTATTCAATATTGGGGTAATATTGATTCGGTAAAAGGAAGAAAAGCCTATCCTAAATTGAAGGAGTTTATTTTTACAGCATTAGTTGCTAAAACCGATTTTGATTTTATAGCGCTTGATAAAGGTCTAGTAACACCTCGTAAAGCGGTTGATGCCTTAATGCAAACAATGGAAGAGTATGCTAATTGGGGCTTCCATTTTATGGAAGACAAATTGATGGATAACCCTAATTACTTTTATAGAGAAACAGCTTTTCTTGAGGTTTTTTAACTTTTGACGCAAGTACAACAGAGTCGGCCGAAGATGAACCAGAGTCATTAGACTAGGATGTAATATACAGACTATCAAAACTTCTGTTCGCTTCAAAGACTTGTTGTAAGGTCAGGAACGAAGATGTAGTATTGCTATTTATGGGGCCAAAAATAAAGAAAGTAAACTCAATCAATAGAGCAATCCATATCTTTGAATTGTTTTAGATTTTTAAATGAGATATAAATCGCAGTATGCCTGATATTATATCTGTGATACCCCAAAATATATGTTGTAACGTATATAAATAATGAAATTAATAAAAAACAATTAGATTAAAAGTTGAATTTTAAACTATGGATGTTATGAAGGTACAAGAAGCAATACAGATCATAAAAGAACAAATATTGCAGTGTGAACGAGATGGTGAAATGTTCGATTTGCCAAAAATAGAAAATACAAAAGTAGAAATAAACGATTTGCCTAATGAGGGAGCAGATTTACTCCATCGGGAATATAAAATAAATTTTCCTGATGGCGAGTATATTCATATAGACTATCATTCAAAAGATAAATGTCGCACATTCCAGATTAATCCGGATCGTAGCGTGATACTGGTAAAATGTTCTTTACCTGAATTGGATTTTACCTGCTCATGGGATGAAAAATATTAATATTTAATGATTATGAGTTACTATAGAGAAATTAAGTGCCCAAAATGTGGTACATTAGTAGGCATTAAGGAAGTTAATGTCATAATGCCATATAAGACTGTAGAGACAGCCGAGTGTCCTGTCTGTGGAGAAACTATCTTTAGACACAATAGTAGAGGTGACTTTGAATCCGAAATCATTTCAACCGAAAACACAATCGAGCCATATAAATCAAATAATGTTTATAGAGATTGATTCAATTGATATTATTGCTTTTCTTAGAAAAGAATGCTTTTCGTTATGATTTTGAGATTCTGCCCTCTAAGATTCTTTATTTAACAAAAGCAATAGAATCAGAGAACGATATGCTGTTCTCCAAAGTGAGTCTGATATAGGAATAATAAAGAAATTTTCCAGCTTTATTTACCCGATAGAGTCCGTTGAAACAAGTTCTATTGAGAAAAAAGAACAATGTCGTATTATCTATTTTATCTAATGATTTAGAATTGAATCGCTCACGCTGTTGAAGGAAAAACATCTTGCGCTCTACCTCTGTTCGAAAGTTATAATATTCAGCTTGAATTGCATTGAGGGACTTTATCAATTCTGTCGGATTATCCCTTACTACCTGATAGCACAATGTCAAATCAGGATTGATGTCATTTATAACGGCTGACTTTACGTTTGAATATGTTTGTAACATATAGAAGAGCATTGCTCCTCCTACAAAAGGTTCTATGTAAGTGACATTTTCCCTTTCTGCAAAGTCAGCTGGAAGCAATGCTTCGAGTTGTTCAATGAGTTGACCTTTTCCACCAACCCATTTAATGAAAGGTTTTGCTTTTACCATTTATATCATTTTACATTCCGCATGGCAAAAGTACTTATTTAATTTGAAACTGATTGTCTGCTATGCCAACAAACATAAAACAGCAATGCTTTTTTATCGTGAGATATTTAATTCTCCTCGGTCCAATACTCTTGAAGCATGAGAGGAAGATTGTTCCGAAAACGGTTTACCGTTTGAACTCGCAGATTTCAGGAGATGCCCGCACATTCAAAAACATAATGCCGCTTATCGCACTCACCATTCCTTATTTTGCATTATCTTTGCGCCAAGTATTTAATTGTCACATATCGGGCAGAATATGTATAACAGCCAATGAGCCTATCATGAAAAATATAGTAACACGGATGCCAATTCGATGCTCCGGGCAATCTGGCTCATTGCCTGTGCGATGTGACCACGCTTCATGCTTGGGAAATGCCGGAATGCCTTTGGCCAAATAAAGGTAGGCGATGCAGGCTCCCATGAGGCGTGTTTTGCCGATTCCCGTTGCAATCGAAAATGCCAACGACGGGAAATCGCGTTCAAAATCTTTCATAAACGGGACCGTCTCCTTGACTGCGGCGAGTTCCTTTTGCAGAAAAGCCTGCAAATCCGACTCCGTTTCCGGCAGCTTGGCCAGCGACAATCCTCCGACAATTTCTGCCGACACTTCAAGTGCTTCGGCCAGCGGCTTGCGAAGCGACAAGCGCTGCTTTATATTTTGGGTTATTGAGTTCATTGTTTGTTCCAAACTATATCATTCGCAAATATGGAATATAATGTCGCGTTATTTTTTATAATCCAGTACTTAAACCCGAGACATTCCTTGCTTATTTGCAAATTTTCTCTTACAAGGGCTTTATTCTCTTC
This sequence comes from uncultured Phocaeicola sp., assembly GCA_947626525.1. GTDB lineage: Bacteria > Bacteroidota > Bacteroidia > Bacteroidales > Bacteroidaceae > Phocaeicola_A. The sequence goes on from CANQSM010000032.1 coordinate 8,941, forward strand.
AGTCGGGTTATTTAGGCATTGATTAATCAACCGATAAAAATTATTTATAACACCCATAATATACCCAAAGAAATTCTCCTCTCGCTTTGTTCGCAGTCCATTCTTACCATTGTGTATCTTTGTTAAAAATTGACATGTTTCTTTATGGGCATCGGTATCTGCCAATGGAGTAAAAATGGCTGCTTTTGAAGGAAATTGAGAACTTGCTTGATTTCTTCTTCAATGTTGACAACCGAAGGGTCAAGCAAGTTATTAAAATCGTTTCCTTTCTTCCCATTGCAATAACCGCAAGACCAAAACAAGTTATTCCAGTCTTGCCTTAAATCAGGATGGTTCTTCTGACTTTTGAGATGCTCTACTTGAAAATCAGTACTTAGACTTCTCTCGCATAAATAGCACTTTTTATAATGATCACTCTCTAATTGCCGCAACACGTCTTCCCCATTATATGCTTGCGTAGTTGATAGCGATCGAGGTGCGTTCGGGCTTTTATACACTCGTATCATATCTCAACTATTTTTGCAAATTCTTAATCTTATCCGAATGCTCAACCTTGAGACGCATAAACTCTCCTATTATTGTTGGTGAAACTGCCTCCGGAATTTTATCAAAATCGGCTATAAGGCTCAATAATTGCCCCGCATCTCCATTGGTTAAAGGCTCCTTCTTCAACAAATCCTCCAAAGAGTTTAATCGCATCTCCATATAACTGGAATCAGTTTTGACGCCAAAATACCCTTCGGCAAGCGATTCGTATGAATATTCCGTTAGTTCATCTATAATCTCCCCATGTTCCAAATCGTATGCGACGGCATTCGGCATAGAACTTAACACGAAAGGAGAGTGCGTCGTTACAATAAATTGAATATTTGGGAATATCCTCGTAAGCAGCGGCATTACAAGACGCTGTAATTCCAGATGCAGATGTGCCTCAATTTCATCAATCAAAACAATACCTTGTTTTTGGTAATTACGGGCCAAGGAATTGCCGTCCTGCATTTTAAGAATCAAATCGGCAATAATATCCAGTGCGGCAATATAGCCGTCGGACATTTCATTGAATTTGAATGATTTACCATTCGTGTGTATTTTGAAAGAGTAATCTTTATAGATAAATTCGAGATAAAGTTCTTGGTCATTGTAAATATCCTTCAATATTTCTTCAAAATTCTCGAACCAAGCCTTGATGTTATCCGCATCAGCATATTGTCGTTCATTACGGGCCAAGGCTTCTTGTACTTTCAAATCAGACAAGAAATATAGGAACTGATCCGTTAGGGAAGAGGAAGCCTTTCCATTAACTTGCAGGTTCGGTTTTGTCGGATTTTTTGGCTCATCCATTTTGGCGAGCCGGCCTGCGCCATAGAACGATATGATAAAGTCTTTTTTTTGATATTGCGCAATGATATGTGCCATATCAATCATGTCAATCTCGACCTTTCCATACAGAGCCGCAATTTTGTCTTGAAGGGACTTTATTGCCTCGGTTGCCTGCATGGTTTCTTGTGGGCTACTATTTGTTTTATTCTTCCAATACGCTAATCGAGACTTGTAATTAACAAAGTTCATTGAAGCATCTTCTTTTATAATATCCAAGAAGTCTGCAATAGCGTTCAACAAAATTGTCTTGCCGGTTCCATTTTTGCCGGTCAGTATGAGATGCGGTGCGTTTTCATTTGCAATCGGAATATTGAAATCCTGCAAATGCAGCAACTTGTTAATCCTAATGTTTTTAATAAAATAGTTCATATTACGTGAATTTGCTGACAAATCTACAAAATATTTTTAGAACAAAGTTTATTCTGTGGTGGATGTTGTTGTATCCTCCGCCAGTTGCTCGTGCAACTGCTCCAATGCCTCGACCGTAAGGAACTGCGTCGTGTGAAGATATAGTCCTTCTCCACCCCACGTCCCTGTTTCCAGTAAACCGTGCTGTCGGGCGCATAGACGAATCCCTCGTGCTTGGCCATTGCCGCCGCCAGCATATCGGCATTATATTCCTTGTTGATGACAAGGTTGCCGTATTTGTCGTGGTTGAGCAGGCTGGTGGCCATACGGAACGTCCACTTGGCGTGAGGATTTCATCGTCTTCGGTGCAGCTTCTTCCTCTTCATCATCAAGCCACTCTTTGGTATCGCTCTCTAGGCCTCGTAATCGTCAATCAGGCTCGTCAATCCGTAAAGTTCGAGAATGGAATTTTGAAGCGGCGTGGCTGTAAGGAGAATTTTCTTGCGGTCGGCAAGAGCATTCTTGATGGTGTTGGCAATTTTGCTGGACGACTTGTAAACATTGCGCAGCCGGTGCGCCTCATCGATAACGGCCAAATCCCACGGCGTTTGTTTGAGGTATGGTGCTTTTGCCCTTGCAAACTGGTAGGAGCATATCACGATCTCCTCACAGTTGAACGGGTTGAGATTGCCCGCCTCGATGGTCTTGCCGAGACCTACCTCGTCAGCCAATATTGCGCCTTTGGACAGGGGCGACTTAAAAGCAAAAAGGGCCGCATTGATTTGATGCGGGGTCAGATCGACTTGGGCATCCTGCAAAGAGGCCGTGAATTTGCCGATGTTGTCCGATGGCAGACTTCGGGTAAGCCAGTGAGCATAATATTTTTCTTGCGCTCGTATCACCTTTCTGCAATAATTGTCTCTATATTTTCCGAACGACTTACAAAGTTAGCGATTTTTTCTCGTACTTGTTTGTTGCGCACGATTTTCCATGTGCCTCGCTTTTCGCCAAAGGTAAGAAAAATCTTTTATTTACGTATATGAAAGATGATGTCTTTTGAAATATGTACCGCTGGCTTCTGACCATGATGCCCAACTGTCGTTTCTAATATACGACAAATGATAATGAAATCCGTCCCCATATCGCACTCACTATTCCTTATTTTGCATTATCTTTGCGCCAAGTATTTAATTGTCACACATCGGGCAGAATATGTATAACAACCAATGAGCCTATCATGAAAAATATAGTGATTGCGGCAGGATACGCCACCCGTCTATATCCTCTAACCGAAAACTTTCCCAAACCTTTGCTGAACATCGGAGAAGCTACGATTTTGGGGCGCCTGATAGACGACATCGACCGGATAGACGACATCAACGAACATATTATTGTGACCAACCATAAGTTCGCGCACCACTTCGAAGAGTGGGCGGGACAGGCCAATGCTTCCAAGCCCATCCGCGTGATTGACGACGGAACGGAAACAAACGAAACCCGATTAGGTGCCGTTCGCGATTTGCTGTTGGCCCTCGATGTATGCCGGATAGAAGAAGACATTCTAGTGATTGCCGCCGACAATATTCTAGACTTTTCCTTCAAGGGCTTTGTGGAAGAGTTCAAGAAGAAAAGCACATCCCTGATTATGTGTCACTACGAACCCAGTCTGAAAGCATTGCAACGCACAGGGGTCATCGAAGTGGACACTAACGGAAAAGTCCTCCAAATGCAGGAAAAGCCGGAAATGCCGGTTTCCCATTGGGCCGTCCCCCCTTTCTACCTGTATAGCCGGCATGACCTTCCGCTTATCAAAGAATGCCTGCAACACGGATGCCAGTTCGATGCTCCGGGCAATCTGGCTCATTACCTGTGCGATGTGACCACGCTTCATGCTTGGGAAATGCCGGGCAAACGGTTCGATATCGGCAGTCTGGACAGCTATCGGGAAGCGCAGGAAATGTTCGGGAAAACAGAACCCTCACCTGACACATTTACACCACTGGCCAAAAAAAACGTCTCTTTCACCTTGCCATAATAAAACGAGGCGTTCACCTAAAACCGCCCATGCCCTATGGCTTTAGAGACACCTGCCTGCCACCATCGCGGACGTTATGCCAAACGTATCTCCAAAACCGCTGCGACAGCAGTAGCATAACCATTGCGACAAGAGTTGCACGACCTTTGCGACAACAGTTGAATGGCTATTGCAACGACTGTCGCATAAGGTTCCGGCTTCCATTGCCAACGTACACACGCTTTCTTTATATCGCACCGCACGATGAGACAAACTTGAAGCAAAATGGTTACGAAGGACAGACTTCTCCCATAGCGACAGCCTGATTTAACACTTTTTTAATGCAAAATAGCGTTAAATCAAGGCCGTTATTGAAGCATTTCCCCTATAATCGAAAATTTCCTTCACCTACATTCACACGTAACATACTAATATATAGTCATCTATTCATCCAGGGTGAAGGTGAAGGATATTTTTTAAAACATTCACGAGAATACCGATACGGCACAGTCATTTCCGCCCGAAATCGGCAGGCACCTCGCCCCACCGCTCCGTTTCCCATTTGAGGAGCGGATTGGCATACGTATTCTCCCGCAACCACTTTTCGGCCCGCCCGATGTAGCCGAAGAGCTCCTCGTTTTGCGGTTCATGCGGGAGCTTCGTCTTGCAGCGTTTCTGCTTCACCCAACCCAACGCATTACGGCTGTCCGAATAGATGGGCATGGAATGTAGCCCCTTCTGTTTCAGCAAGGCCAATCCATGTACAATGGCCAGGAACTCACCGATGTTGTTTGTCCCCCGCATCGGCCCGAAATGAAACACCTCTTGTCCGGTACGCAAATAGACTCCCCTGTATTCCATCGGCCCGGGATTGCCGCTGCAGGCCGCATCCACCGCCAGCGCCTCCCTGCTCACCGAATCGGGAAGACCTTTCGGCATCGCTTTATGCGCCGCCTGTCTGCCTATGTATATATCAGGTGAAGAAGCGGCCGCCCGCATCGCCTCCTCCCGGCTGCCGAACGACTTGTACAATGCTCCCGCATAGCCTCTTATCCGCGCCTCGCACTCTTTCCACGAATCATACACACCCGGCCTTACGCCTTTCCATACGACATAAAATTTCTTCTTTGCCATCGCTGTTCCTGTTATCAAGGTGCAAACTTACACATAAATCTCCGGTTTTCATCAGGTTTCCACCGCAGAAAAGCCCGTCCAATCGCATGCCGCAGGTGTCAGTCCCCGGCAAAGGTGCTCTCCGGGAAACAATGTTCCACCGGTGTCAGGACGAACGTGAACTCGTAGTCGCCATACGGGAGCAGGTAGGCGGGCAGAGGCAAGGCACCCCAGCTATTCACACATCCCACTCCGCACTGCGCCTTGTCGATACATAGGTTGGTCAAATCGGCTTCGGGGACCTCGGGCGAATGACGTTGCGCTTTCTGTGCTCCGTCATCGAGCGACTCGATGGTGTAATGCAACGCCGAAGCAGAAAAAGGCGCTTCGGCCACAATCCGCAAACCGCAACCCGAGGAATCGAGCTGCCTCCACCAACGGACGCCGGTCTTGGTACCGGTCTCCTGGGGACGGATATAGGGGTAGAACTGCTCGTCCACTGTCTGCCGGTAGATGCCCAGATCGGCGCTATGATAACGATCGCTGTAGTTTTCCAACGGCCCGCGCCCGTAGTACTCCACGACATCAAACGTCTTGGGCATAGGCCATTGCATACCAAAACGGAACATCGGAGGCACGCCGTCATTCTGGCCAGCCTTCATTTTCTGAATGACCCTCATCGTCCCGTCATCACTCAGCACATAGGTCAGCGCAAGGGTGGCCGCCACGGCTTCCATCCGATAGTCGGTGCGTATCACCGCCCGATGCTCCTCCACGGCGGCTTTCAGTTGCAGCAGCTTCAAGCCGGGCTGTTTCCACACGCCCCACTTCTGCGGCAGACTGGCTCCATAATCATTATCGGTGGGAGCGCGCCAGAAGTTGGGGGTCAGCTGCATGCCTTCTTTCAGCATCTCCCGTCCGTTCACGGCGTAACGGGACAGATAACCGTTGCTTCGGTCGAACTCCGCCACGAAATCGGCTCCTTTCACAAACAGATAATGACGGTCGTGCTCTTCTATCCGCAAGGCAGCCGCAGGCCTATTCACCTGTTCCCCACCTGCCGGCTGAAGTGCCGGAACTTGATAGGGAGATAAAGCCAACTGATTTTTTGCCACCGCCCAGCCTGCCGGCAACAGCCCTTCGGCTTGCTTCAAAACATAGCGGACATTCAACAACAGTTCCTGCCCCTCCGGCAACCCGTCACCTATCTCGAGCGACAAGGCAGCCGTCTGCCGCGGAGCCACGTCCAGCGTCTCCACCCTTCCTGTGCGGAAGACTTTGCCATCGGCCAGCAACTGCCACTCCAGCGCATAAGCCGAGAGGTCGCGGAAGAAGTGCTCGTTGTAAATCCGCACCTCCCCTTTCGACAAGTCGGCCGGAGTCGTCCAGATATTTTGGTAGAAATACCCCACTTCATAAGCATGCGGATTAGGTATGCGGTCGGGGCTTATCAGACCATTGTCGCAGAAGTTCTTATCGGAAGCGTCAAAGCGGTTGAAGTCTCCGCCATACGCATAAATCTCCACTCCTCCTTTTCCTCTCCAGCGTACCGACTGGTCTACGAAGTCCCAGATAAAGCCACCTTGCAAATTAGGATACTTCCGTATCAAATCCCAATACTCCTTGAATCCGCCAACAGAATTACCCATGGCATGGGCATACTCGCATTGTATCAATGGTTTGGTAACATCTTTCCGCTTTCCGTAAGCCTCCATCGTTTTGTAATCCGCGTACATCGGGCAATAGATGTCGGTGAAATCGTTATATCCGGCACGTTCATACTGGCAGGCCCGGCTCGGGTCTTCCCGCTTTATCCAACGGTAGACCTCCTCAAAATTAGGTCCGAATCCGGCTTCGTTACCCATTGACCAGAAAATAATGCTCGGATGGTTGAAGTTGCGCCGCACATGGCGTTGGTTGCGCTCCATGTGCGCCGTGCGGAAGTCTTCCCGTTTTGCCAGTGTACGCTCCTTATAACCCATTCCATGCGACTCAACATTCGCCTCGGCCACCATGTAGATGCCGTATTCATCGCAAAGATCATACCAATATGGGTCATCGGGGTAGTGACAGGTACGCACGGCATTGATGTTGAACTGCTTCATGAGGCGCACATCCTGCACCATGCGTTCGCACGACACCACATAACCACCGTCCGGGTCCAGCTCGTGGCGGTTCACCCCCTTTATCAATATCGGTTGCCCGTTGACCAGCACCTGATCGCCCTTCAGCTCCACCTTGCGGAAGCCCACCTTTACGGGAATCACTTCGCCGCTGCCCTGCATGACGGCCCGCAACGTATATAAATAAGGTATCTCCGCGCTCCACAGACGAGGCTGCTCCACCTCCATCTTCACTTCACCGCTGCTTTTCGCCGTAGCGGAAGCCACTTGCCGGCCCTCCATATCACACAGCGTCAGGTCCACCGGAGCGTTGCCTTTGAGCTCCAGTCGCACGGCTAATGAACCCTTCCGGTACGAGGCGTCCAAATCGGGGGTCACCCGGATGTCCTGCACCCGCTTCTCGCTTCGGGCGTAAAGGTAGCAATCGCGCCCCACTCCACTGAAGCGAAAAAAGTCCTGGTCTTCCAGATACGTGCCGTCGCACCAGCGGAACACCTGAAAAGCAATCAGATTCTCCCTGCCGGGCTTTAAGTAAGAAGTCAGGTCAAATTCAGCCTCCAGCTTGCTGTCTTCACTATATCCCACATAACGGCCGTTGACCCATAGATACATATTAGAAGTAACCGACCCGAAATGCGCAAAGATATCTTTACCGCTCCAGGAAGCCGGCACTATAATCTCCCTCCGGTAAGAACCTACGTGATTGTTTCGCACCGGCACTTCCGGAGGATTACTCTTAAATTGGTTTTCCCAGGCATATCCCGTATTCACATAAACGGGATCACCATAGCCATTCAGTTCCCATACTGCAGGAACTTGCAACCTATCCCAACCGGCATCGTCAAAAGAGGTTTTCCAGAAATCCGCCGGACGCATATCCGCATCTTTCACCCAGTTAAATTTCCACCACCCGTTCAGGCTCAAATAATTATCGGACTCTTCTTTCACGGATTTGGCAGCTGCTTCAGCGTTCCCGTAAGCAAAATAACTGGTGTGCATAGGGACACGGTTCACCGCATTTACCTGCGGATTGCACCACTCATCCGACTGTGCGGCGGCAGAAAGGACTGTCAAAGTAAACAGTCCGGTTATCCATTGTTTCATCATGCTATGTTATATATTAAATTAAGGTCATACAAAGATACGGTTTACGGAGGAATTTCCATCCCATTCCCCTAAACAAAAATCCGCATAGAACGAAAAAACAGGGAAGGGAATATGAACACAAGCCCGGCAACACAGACAAAAGAGCCATGCCATTCCCTACCAGAGTATGACATGGCTCTTTCGAACACAAGTATAATGAATCAAATCATAAACGGACTTACATGCGCTCGGGTACTTCGATACCCAACAAGCCCATTCCCAAACGGACTATCTTGCCCACATTCTGTGACAAAGCAAGACGGAAAACTTTCAAATCGGGATTTTCCTCGCGCAGAATGCTGAAATCATGATAGAACTGGTTGTATTCCTTCACCAAATCGTAGCAATAGTTGGCAATCACGGACGGGCTGTAATCCTCACCTGCTTGCTTCACAACAACCTTGAAATCAGCAAGCATCTGGATAAGTCCCTCCTCTTTTTCTGTCAGTTCCAGATTTTCCGGAAGAACAGCCGGAATGGCTATGCCTGCCTCGGCAGCCTTACGCAGTACAGACTGTATACGAGCGTATGTGTATTGGATGAACGGACCGGTGTTCCCGTTGAAGTCGATGGATTCTTTCGGATTGAACGTCATGTTCTTACGGGCATCCACCTTCAGGATAAAATACTTCAACGCTCCCAGTCCTACAATACGGGCAATGTTTTCGGCCTCTTCCTTACTTATATTATCTAATTTGCCCAATTCCTGCGAAGTCTCTTTGGCCGTCTGAATCATCTCTTCAATCAGGTCGTCGGCATCCACTACCGTTCCCTCACGGCTTTTCATCTTGCCTTCAGGCAATTCCACCATGCCATAAGAAAAATGCACCAGTCCTTTTCCCCACTCGAAGCCCAGCTTGTCGAGCAGAATGGAAAGCACTTGGAAATGATAGTTCTGTTCGTTGCCCACCACATAAATCATTTTGTCAATAGGGAAATCCTGGAAACGCAGCTTGGCAGTACCAATATCCTGAGTCATATAGACAGAAGTGCCATCCGAACGGAGCAACAATTTATGGTCGAGTCCTTCTTGGGTCAAATCCGCCCAGACCGATCCGTCTTCTTTCCGATAGAAGAATCCTTTTTCCAAGCCTTCCATTACTTTCTCCTTTCCTTCGAGATAGGTTTCCGATTCATAATAAATCTTATCGAAGCTGACCCCCATCTTCCGGTAAGTCTCGTCAAAACCGGCATATACCCAGTCATTCATCTTTTTCCACAAAGCACGAACCTCCGGATCATCAGCCTCCCATTTCACAAGCATTTCACGCGCTTCATTCATTAACGGAGAATCTTTTTCGGCTTTTGCTTTCGCCTCTTCCTCATTCATGCCTTCGGCCATGTATTTCGCCGTCAGTTCCTTCACCTCCGCTTTAAAATGTTTGTCGAAAGCCACATAGTAATCACCTATCAAGTGGTCGCCCTTTTTGCCTGACGACTCAGGAGTTTCCCCGTTGCCATATTTCAGCCATGCCAACATGGATTTGCAGATATGAATACCTCTATCGTTTACAATATTGGTTTTCACCACCTTATTTCCATTAGCCGCAATAATATTGGCCAACGCATTTCCCAACAGGTTGTTACGCACATGTCCCAAATGAAGAGGTTTATTTGTGTTAGGGGAAGAATATTCGATCATCACCAGCGGAGACGCCTCGGTCGCCCTAGTCAAACCATATTCGGCATCAGCATGAATTTCATTCAGCAAGTCCACCCAGCAGGCCGAAGAGACCGTAAGGTTCAAGAAACCTTTGATGACATTGAAAGAGGCGACAGCCGGTTCGTTTTGTTGTAGGTAAGCGCCGATTTCCTGCGCCGTTTGTTCCGGCGATTTACGGGAAAGCTTCAGAAAAGGGAAAACCACCAATGTCAGGTGTCCTTCGAATTCCTTCTTTGTTTTTTGTAATTGCACTTGTGCGGCAGGCACGTCCTGGCCATATAGTGCCTTGATTCCTTCCATAACAGAACCAGCTATCTTTGTTTCTATATTCATAATACTGAATTTTACTTTGTTACGAGGGAGCAAAGTTAGATAAAATTCTCGATATCGGAAGATGAGACGGGATGAAACTTGCAAGTAAGATACTTAAAGAAGATCCAACCTAAAACGTTAGACTGCATTTTAGGACAATAATGAAACACCTGCGTAGCTTTCTAATATAAAGCATTTACAAAAAAGAGGGAGACCCGCCTTAACGAATCTCCCGTCTTCATATCTTCAAAAAGTAACTTATCTGATAGCATCCGCCAATTCAGCACCAGCTTTGAATTTTGCCACTTTTTTAGCCGGAATCGTGATAGTAGCTTTCGTAGAAGGATTGATACCTGTCCTTTCACTTCTTTCAGCCACAGAAAATGTACCAAAACCAACAAGAGCTACTTTATCGCCCTCTTTCAAAGCATTTGAAACTGCGCTTACGAAAGCGTCCAGTGCTTTTTTAGAATCAGCTTTACTCAATCCTGATTCCGCTGCCATTGCATTAATAAGATCTGCCTTATTCATAACGTAATTGTTTAAATAAAAATTAATTGTAACACAAAAGATTTATTTTTGAAATATTTCACAAATATAGAGGTTGAGTTTCAATAAACAAACAATCTTAGGAAAAAAAGTACCGAAATGATGAAAAAAAGTGTAAGAGTTCAGCTTTTTATGCTTTAGAACAGAATAAATTAGTATTTTTGCTCCATTAAAATGTACGAGATATGAACATGCCTCCTGTTACCAAGAATATTATTATTATCAACGTCCTGTTTTTCCTGGGCAGTATCGTAGCATCCAAATACGGAATAAACCTGACCGATTGGTTAGGCTTGCATTTCTTTATGGCTTCCGGCTTCAATCTTTACCAGCTATTCACATATATGTTCATGCATGGCGGTTTCGAACATTTGTTTTTCAATATGTTTGCCGTGTGGATGTTCGGACGGGTGCTCGAACAGGTTTGGGGCCCTCGGCGTTTTCTTTTCTATTACATTTTGTGCGGAGTTGGAGCGGGAGTCATCCAGGAACTGGTGCAATACATCCAATATACAACTGTTTTGTCAGGATATGATAGCGTAAATATGGGTGGAAACTATGTCATCCCAATGGGCGAATACCTCAATATGATGACTACGGTAGGAGCTTCGGGGGCCATCTATGCCATATTGCTGGCGTTCGGCATGACTTTCCCCAACCAACCTATTTATTTATATTTCCTGCTTCCCATGAAAGCAAAGTATTTTGTAATGGGATACGCCATATTGGAAATATTCCTCGGCCTGTCACAGCGAGGAGACGGTATAGCACATTTCGCCCACTTGGGAGGAATGTTATTCGGTTTCATTTTAATTATGTATTGGAAGAAAAAGAATAAGCATGGGCAATTTTTTTACTAACCTGAGGCAAACCTATCAGCAAGGCAGAATGCCTATGCGGTTTATCTATATGAATGTGGGAGTATTTATCCTCACCTTCTTGTTCCAGACGTTGCTTCTGCTATTCAATCTGAATGGAGAGGAAATTATCCGCTTATTCGAATTGCCGGCATGGATACAGCGTTTTCTGTACCAACCATGGAGCCTCATTACCTATATGTTTATGCATACGGAGATTCTCCACTTACTATTCAATATGCTTTGGCTCTATTGGTTCGGGCAATTATTCCTTTATTTTTATTCCGAACGTTCTTTCTGCGGCCTCTATTTTCTCGGCGGCCTATGCGGAGGTTTCTTGTACATGCTTTTCTACAACATTTTCCCCTATTTCAGTTTAGCCGTATACACGTCTTACCTGCTCGGTGCCTCAGCTTCAGTATTGGCCATCACCGTAGCCACGGCCGTAAGGGAACCTGACTTCAGAGTCCGGCTACTCTTTTTTGGCGACATACGCCTGAAATACATTGCACTGGCCATGGTAGGCTTGGACTTATTACTAATGACTTCCGGAAATGCCGGCGGACATATTGCCCATTTGGGAGGAGCGTTGGGTGGATTATGGTTTGCCCTCGGTATGCAGAAAGGCCATGACATCACGGGATGGATCAATTATATCATCGACAAAACGGTTGATTTATTCTCTTGGTTCTCCAAACGTCCCAAACGGAAAAAGCCAAAAATGAAAGTCCACTATAATTTCAGGGAAAAAGATTACGACTACAATGCACGTAAAAAAGCGCGATCAGAGGAAATAGACCATATTCTGGACAAATTAAAAAAATCAGGCTACGGCAGTCTGACGACCGAAGAGAAAAAAAGCTTATTTGACGCGAGTAAGCAATAAAAGACAAGTAAAAAGAGCAATATGAAATATATTGGCAAAGTTCTGGGATGGTTGCTGCTGGGAGTAAATGTTCTATGCGCTCTCACCATGCTATTCTGCGCATACAGCTCGTACATCAATCCCGTCACACATCCGGTGCTTTCATGCAGTGGACTGGCCTTCCCCGTCATGCTGATTGTCAATATCCTATTTCTATGTTTCTGGCTTATCATCTACCGGAAATATGCGCTGCTTCCTGCCGTAGCCATACTCTGTTGCGCACAGGCCATTTGGATTTGCTGTCCGTTGAACTGTTTTCAGAAAGAGGTACCGGAAGGGAGTCTCAAACTTTTATCTTACAACGTCATGGCTTTCAACATGGACAAGCCTCACACCAAAGAGAATCCGAATGAAATCATCGAATATTTACAACATAGTGATGCCGACATCATCTGCCTGCAGGAATATATCACCGGAGCCAGACTGAAAAAAAAAGAGATAGATCGTGCCTTATCGGCTTATCCGTATAAACATTTTTACAAAATAGCTAATGGGATCAACGGATTGGGATGTTATTCCCGCTATCCCATTCTGTCGGCTACTCCGGCCTCTTATCCAAGTAAGGCAAACGGAAGCATCGTGTACACTATTAAAGTAAAAGACGATACGCTTACAGTTATCAACAACCATCTGGAGTCGAACAAACTAACATTGGACGACCGGGCTATTTATATGGAAATAATAAAAGATCCGGAAGCCGGGAAAGTAAAAGAGGGATCCAAAAAACTAATAAACAAATTAGCGGATGCAGTGCCCATCCGAGCTGCTCAGGCGGACACCATAGCCCAGCTCATCCGTCACAGGACGACCCCTTCGGTGATTGTATGCGGAGATTTCAACACATCTCCTTTTTCTTACGCCCACCGTATCATAGCCCACGGACTTCGGGACGCATTTGTCCAATCGGGATGCGGACTGGGTATTTCATACAACAAAAACGGATTCTATTTCCGAATAGACCAAATACTTATCAGCCCCGACCTCCGAAGCTATCGATGCACCGTAGACAAATCCATCAAACATTCAGACCATTATCCCATTTGGTGCTATATCTCAAAAAAAACATCAAAATAGCTCCTTCACATCCTCGAAATTTGCTCTTTCCCTTTAAATTATTGCCGCCGAAGCTGTATAAATGTAAAAAAAGAACTATATTTGCAACCTTGTAATTCTATTGTATTAACAAAGTAAGTAAAATAAATATCAAAGTAAAATGCAAAACAAAGGATTCGTAAAAGTTTTTGCGGTATTACTCACACTTGTCTGTGTGTTCTATCTCTCTTTTTCTTTTGTAACACGCCATCACATGAGCTTGGCTGCACAAGATCCGAAAGGAGAAGCACACTACATAGATTCCATGCAGAATGAAAAAGTGTATTTAGGGGTATACACGCTGAAACAATGTCGTGAAATGGAAATTGGTTTGGGTCTGGACTTAAAAGGCGGCATGAACGTCATTTTAGAGGTTTCCGTTCCCGATGTGATTAAAATGTTAGCCGACCACAAAACCGACGAAGCTTTTAATCAAGCTGTTGCCAATGCAGCAAAACTACAAATTACCAGTCAGAGTGATTTCATTACTCTGTTTGTCAATGAGTACCATAAACTAGCTCCGGAAGGAAAACTTTCTGAGATATTCGCTACTCAACAGTTAAAAGACAAAGTAACTACTAAAAGTACAGATGCCGAAGTAGAAAAAGTTCTTCGTGAAGAAGTAAAAGCTGCCATCGACAATTCTTATAACGTATTACGTACCCGTATCGACCGTTTCGGAGTGGTACAGCCTAATATCCAAACGCTGGAAGGAAGCATGGGGCGTATCATGGTAGAACTCCCAGGCATCAAAGAACCGGAACGCGTAAGAAAATTGCTTCAGGGTTCTGCGAACCTCGAATTCTGGGAAACATTCGACGCAAAGGAAATCGTTCCTTATTTAATTACTGCAGATACAAAACTTCGCGATGTCTTTGCTGCCGCACAACCGAAAGACACAACCGAAGTAGCAGCTACAGATTCAGTTCAGGCACAGGTGGCCGCAACCGGTACAGTGAACGCGGCAGACAGCCTGGCTGCCGCACTGAAAGGTGAAAAGCCACAAATCGATCAAAATACGACCATGGCCGAAGTGAAAAAAGAACATCCTTTGGCTTCTATCCTCAGTCTCAACAATAGCGGTATGGGATGCATCGTAGGTTACGCACATTATACCGACACAGCTGAAATCAACCGATTGCTGGTTATGCCGGAAGCAAAGAACGCATTGCCGAAAGAACTGAGTCTGAAATGGGGCGTAAAAGGAAGTGAACTGGACAAAACCGGACAGATATTTGAATTATACGCTATCAAAGTAACAGAACGTAACGGACGCGCACCGATGGAAGGTGATGTGGTAACGACTGCATCCGACGGATACGACCAGTATGGCAAGCCATGTGTCAATATGAGTATGAACTCAGAAGGTTCACGCCACTGGGCTCAGTTGACCAAGCAAAACATTGGCAAAGCTATCGCTATCGTATTGGACGGATATGTATACAGTGCCCCAAATGTCAGCACAGAAATCTCCGGTGGCAGTTCTGTCATTACAGGAAACTTCTCTCTGGAAGATACCAAAGACTTGGCCAATGTATTACGTTCCGGTAAAATGCCTGCACCTGCGCGCATCGTACAAGAAGACATCGTAGGTCCGTCACTCGGACAGGAATCCATCAATCAAGGTATGATGTCATTCATCGTTGCATTGATACTATTGATGCTTTATATGTGCGGTACCTACGGACTGATTCCGGGTATGGTAGCCAACAGTGCCTTGATTGTCAACTTCTTCTTCACACTGGGTATCCTTACCTCTTTCCAAGCGGCCCTGACCATGTCGGGAATTGCCGGTATGGTGCTGTCGTTGGGTATGGCAGTAGACGCAAACGTATTGATTTATGAACGCACCAAAGAAGAGTTAAAGGCAGGCAAAGGGGTCAAAGCAGCTTTAGCTGACGGTTATTCCAATGCATTCTCAGCCATCTTCGACTCCAACTTGACTTCTATCATTACCGGTATCATCCTCTTCTATTTCGGAACCGGCCCTATCCGTGGTTTCGCCACCACTTTGATTATCGGTATTCTCTGTTCATTCTTTACAGCCGTATTCCTGACCCGTGTCGTTTACGAACACTATATGAACAAAGATAAGTGGCTGAATTTGGACTTTACGACTAAATTCTCACGCAACTTGATGACTAATACCAACTACAAGTTCATGGGAGTAGCCAAAAGAGCATTCACTGTATTCGGAATTATCATCATTGTTTGCATCATCTCATTCTTCATCCGTGGTTTGAGCCAAAGTATCGATTTTACCGGCGGACGCAACTTTGTAGTACAGTTTGAACAACCAACTGAACCTGAAACCGTTCGCGCATTATTACAGGAAAAAGTAGGAGACGCCAACGTTCAGGCTATCGCATTGGGAACCGACCACCGTACCATACGTGTGACTACTAACTATCGCATTGAAGATGACGATCCGGATATTGACTCAAAGATTGAAGAATTCCTGTACAACGCATTAAGTGAAGGCAAACTGCTGACAGAAGGTACAACTCTTGAAGTCTTCATTGATCGCGACAACCGTACCGGAGGTTCTATCATCAGTTCTCAGAAAGTAGGTCCAAGTATCGCCGACGATATCAAGACATCTGCGATTTGGTCGGTTATCTATGCACTGGTTGCCATCTTTGTATATATTTTGATACGTTTCCGCAATGTTGCTTACAGTGTGGGTTCCGTTGTGGCACTGGTTATTGATACCACCTTGATTATCGGTGCCTATTCATTATGTTACGGATGGGTTCCATTCTCATTGGAAATCGACCAGACCTTTATCGGTGCTATTCTGACCGCCATAGGTTACTCTATCAACGATAAGGTGGTTATCTTCGACCGTATCCGCGAGTTCTTCAAACTCTATCCGAAACGTAGTCGTTTCCAATTGTTCAACGACTCACTGAACACCACTCTGGCACGTACCATCAATACATCCCTCAGTACGTTGATTGTATTGTTATGTATCTTCATATTGGGTGGAGACAGCATCCGCAGTTTCGCCTTCGCAATGATTCTGGGTGTGGTAATCGGTACTCTTTCTTCTCTGTTTATTGCTGCTCCGATAGCTTACCTGACAATGGGTAACAAAATGCCGGCAGAAGCAAAAGAAGAAGTTAAATAAAGATTGATTCCTAAAACCAATCAACTATATAATTGAAGGTAGACGGCTGTTTCATGATATCATGAAACGGCCGTTTGTCTTTTCCATCGATGATAGAAATGTAAACAGTACCACTGCAGAAAAACAGACTTGCACAACCTATAAACTGAAATATTGTCCCAAAAAGATTCAATCTGTCATTCTTTTTACGACAAAATGTCAAAAAAAGAAACAAATAATCATTGGTACATCCTTTGCAATCTATATGACGAACAGAGGTTCTGGAAAGAACCGGAATTCATAATAAAACAAATTTGTATAACTTAAAAATAGGAGATTAAAATGATGACACCTGTAAGAAGAACTCAGAATTGGTTGCCGGATATCTTCAATGATTTCTTTGACAATAATTGGATGATAAAGACAAATGCAACGGCTCCGGCCATAAACGTTATTGAAAACGAAAATGATTACAAAATAGAGGTGGCTGCACCAGGTATGACAAAAGATGATTTCAACGTCCATATAGACGAAAACAACAATCTAGTCATTACCATGGAAAAGAAGAATGAGAACAAAGAGGAGAAAAAGAACGGACGCTACTTACGCCGCGAATTCTCTTACTCTAAGTTCCAGCAAACCATTATCCTTCCGGATGATGTAGATAAAGAAAAGATTTCCGCAGAAGTGAAACACGGTGTTTTAAACGTAGAATTGCCTAAACTCAGTGTACAGGAAGTAAAAACCCAAAAGAGTATTGAAGTAAAATAAAATCTGCCTTTGTCAACACAAAAAGGCTGCCCAGATTGAAGTGCCCCCCAAAAGTAGGACAAAAAACTTTTTTGAGGGGACACTTTATAACAGCAATGGCCTCAAGCATGTTCACAATAAAATTGTCAAAGCACCGTTGCGCAGTGGATTAGCAACGGTATGCTCAAATCCGGAGCAAGCATATTAAAGACGAGAAGATGGTTACATAGTAATAACAAGGAAGCACCGTTCACCGTCCAACAGTCCGCTGGACGGTGAAGTTAGATAGCTGCGAAAGCCGATGCACCTATCTGCATGGACCGTCCAGCGAACGCTGGACGGTGAACGGAGATACAAGAAACAAACAAAACATATTCATAACCATGGCGATTCATATAGATTGGCAGGTACTGCCATCCTCACGTAGAAAAAAGGGGGAGCAACCACAGTTATACCCCCGATTGGTTGACAATGAAGTTGTTGACTTTCATAAACTGTGCGAAAAGGTTTCAAATCACTCTTCTAAAACCATAGGAACAGTGATTGGCATCGTCAGTGATACGATAGATGTCATGAAGACGTTGCTCCATGAAGGCAAGACCATCGACCTTGAAGATTTTGGTGCATTCAAATTGTCAATAGGTACGGACAGTTACGTTACCCCAGCAACGCCGGACCATAAACGTAAGGTTGTTGTCCGTGGAGTCGACTTCCAGCCCAATAAGGTGCTCATGAATGCCATCAATACTCCGGACTTTCGCACAGTGCCACTCAATGCAAATCCTATGGCCATGTCCATAGAGCAGTTGCAGCACGCCCTCACTAACTATTTCAAAACCCACGACAGCATCACCCGTTCCCAAGTGGAGAAGCTCTGCAAAATGAAACGCACGACAGCCTGCGCCCGTCTAAGCGAGCTCGTGAAATCTGGATTCTTGCGCAAAACAGGTTATAATAAAGAAACAAAATATGAAATCGTCAAGCATAACGAACTATAAGCACATTAATAGAATTCAACTTTAATATCACAAGTAAATATAAAACGGAACGGAATTATGCTCTTTAGGCTTGGATAATTCAAAATTTGTTTGTATATTTGCATTGTAATCAAATGCAAAACAAAGATAATGACTTATTTTGAGTTTACAAAAAGGTTTCCAGATGAAAACAGCGCAATTGACTTCATCGTAGCTGTGAAGTACAAGGACGGTTATGTATGCCCTAAGTGTGGATGCGTACACGACAAGATATATCGGCAGAACTACGACCGAAGGAAACTCTACTGCGACAACTGCAAGAGCGAGTTTTCGGCATTGAAAGGGACTATCTTTGAGAACACGCACCTCGACCTGCGCATGTGGCTCTATGCCATCAACCTCGTGAACGTGTCTCGCAAGGGAATTTCCGCCATGCAACTGCAAAGGGAGATGGGCATGGGTTCCTACCGTTCCGCATGGCGCATGCTGCACCAAATCCGCAAGGCAATGGAGAACAAGGAATGCAAGGAAACGTTTGAGGCAATCGTGGAGATAGACGAAACCTATGTGGGCGGAAAGCCGCGCAAGGAGAACAGGCACGATGACAAAGACGACGGGAACAAGCCGAAAAGAGGCCGCGGAACGTCAAAGACTCCCGTCATCGGCGTAAAGGAACGCAATACGGGAAAAGTGCATGCGGTTGTTGCAAACTACAACGACGAGGGAAAGCAGTTGAGTAGAAAGCAGCTCTTCGCCGTATTCAAAAAGGTATGCAAGCCGAACACGATGGTAGTTACCGACCAATTCTCCGGCTACAACATCCTCGACAAGAAGAACAAAGGCAACTTCGTCCGGCTCAAGATAGATCATACCGTTGCGTTCTCCCTCGGTGACGGCATACACACAAACGAAATAGAGAGCTTTTGGGCGGTACTGAAACGCAGAGTGTACGGCATATTCCACAACGTATCGGTAAAATATATGCAGCGGTACGTGGACGAGTTCTGCTTCCGACTCAACCACAGGGGCGAGGAAGAAGCGTTCAGAAACCTTGTTGAACTTGCAGTGAAATAACATTAAACATATTATAGCTATGAATTATTTTACTCAACAAAGCATTGAACTTGCTAATCAGCGTGACTATTTAGCTCAACCATTTACAGTATATCCTCTTACCCCCGATTCTATGTGGACTATCAGTGAGTCCGTATGGGATAATGTTGAATCATTATTTAGAGGCAATGATAATATTGGGCTGTTTAATGCATTGTTAGGACTGGAACTATTTCCTATAAAAGATGGCTATGTGCCTTGTTTTAAGTTAGATAGAATTGCAATTAATAGAAATCCAAGAACAGTAAATAGAATATGCAAGCGAATAAGAGA
Organism: uncultured Phocaeicola sp.; assembly: GCA_947626525.1. GTDB lineage: Bacteria > Bacteroidota > Bacteroidia > Bacteroidales > Bacteroidaceae > Phocaeicola_A. The sequence goes on from CANQSM010000032.1 coordinate 28,685, forward strand.
ACTTGGAATAGAAAAACTGTATGAAAAATGTACGCAGCCCAAAGAAACAAACAGACAAATGGGCCCTCTATTTAAAAGATGGATAAATACAGGAGTGCTGGGGGTTAGGCCTGTAACATTAGCGGAATTTACATCAACATCTGAAGATGCCATATTAGATGGAACCGATAAGCAACTCAAAATTTATGCATCGAAGCATTTAGGATACACAAGAGATAAAGGCGTTGATTTTTTCACAAAACTTACTACTCCAAAGTCAACTAACATTATCCCAATAAAAACCAAGGTTTCGAATCATAAGAACTTAATAACCCAAAAACTTATAGGGAAATTAGCATATTTGAATATTAAACCCTATATTTATCAGATAAAGACAAGTTTAATATTGACAAATATGTTATTTGCTAATAAATTAAAAGAGTTAAGAGAGAAGAGGCAACTGCTTCAAAGACAGTTAGCTTCTGCATTGGAAATAGATACCCCCATGTATAGCCGCATAGAAAGGGGGGAAAGAAAAGCCAAAAGAGAACAAGTAATATTATTGGCAAAGTTACTAGATGCAAACGAAAAGGAGTTTTTGCAATTATGGCTTGCAGACAAAGTCTATGACGTTTTAGCGGAAGAAGATTGTGCTGATGGAGTAATAAATATGGTAGCAGAAAATATACGTGAATATGGAAAATAACATTCAAGATTTTATAAATAAGGTTATTGAAGGAGACTGTCTGAATGTTATGCCTAATATTCCAGACAAATCTGTTGATATGATTTTGTGCGACTTACCTTATGGAACAACACAAAATAAGTGGGATTCTGTTATTGACTTGAATAAGCTTTGGCAACAGTATATGCGTATAATAAAAGATAATGGTGCTATAGTCCTAACAGCACAAGGTCTTTTTACCGCAAAACTGATTTTAAGTAATGAAGATTGGTTCAAATATAAAATAGTTTGGATAAAATCAAAGTCAACGAATTTCTTAAATGCTAAGAAACAGCCTTTGAGAAAACACGAGGATATTTGTGTGTTTTATAAACGACAACCTACATATAATCCTCAAATGACAAAAGGAGAAAGCTATGATAAAGGCATTCGAAAAAACCAATATACAGGAAGTTATGGAGATTTCAAGCCACGCCATGTGCAAAGTGACGGCATGCGCTACCCTAATGATGTCCTATTTATGGATGATAATGAATTGCCAACAGAAGACTTTTTGTATGTAAAAACGGCAGAATCAGAAGGTCCCGTATATCATCCGACGCAAAAGCCAATAGAGTTAGGACGATACTTAATTAGGACATTCTCTGATCCTGGGGATATAATTCTTGATAATGCTTGTGGTAGTGGAAGTTTCTTGGTTGCAGCTGCAATGGAGGATAGAAAGTATATAGAAATTGAAAAAAATCAGAATGTAATGCTACATAAAATCAAAGCAATAGACTATATACAAATATGTACAGATCGCCTCGCTGCGGTTACTGCCAAGCAACACAAAGAAAAAAAAGAGCCAGTTATTCAGGATTTATTCGATGATACAATATATAATACATTAGCAATTAAATAGTAATCATGGCGAAACTTGATATAAAGAGAAATGAGCGAGATTGGGCAGGTCAGTTGATTAGCTGGATAAAATCTGCCATAGATAGAAAAACTACAGTTTTTCAAGATGCAACCAATGATACCAGTGTAAAGATGAAATCAGGAAAGACTAAATTTCCTGATATTCTTCTTTTTGTCGATAAAACTTCTGGTGTAATTTTCAATGGTTGGGAGTTAAAGTTTCCTGACACGGCCGTAGATGATGTTGTTATGCTAGAAAATGCACTTGAAAAAGCACAGAAGTTAAGTTCTGACTCTTTTGTTACTTGGAATGGTGCTGAAGCAGTTATTTGGCATGTTAATGATGAAAAATACTCTTTAGACAGTCTTTCAAAAATAAAAGTCTATCCCAAAGTACCGTCTATAAGTACTCGTGAGGATTTGGCGGATCCCGTAAAATTTGCGCAACACGAACTGTTGTTAAAAGAACGTACAGAAGAGATCTTGCACGATTTGGATTCTTTGTACCGTAACGGAGCATTGAAACCTGCGCTTGATATTTCTAAAAATATCATTTCTGCTGTACACGAAGCATCTACTATCATTATTCCACAATTTCAAGAAGCGATAATTCAAGAGAAAGGTAGTAATCATGCATTTAGAGACGAATTTAATAAATGGAAAATTTATGAAAGTTCCATTTTGAAGATTTTAGCATCCTCATCAAGGAAGAAGGAAAATGTCATACCAGAGCAAGTGTTAGCGAAGTTTACTTTCTACAATTTAATAGGTAAAACTATTTTCTATTTGACACTTTGTGATAATTTAAGTGGAGAATTGGAGCCAATCACTCTTGATGAAAGCAAATCTGCTAAAGATTTATTGAATAGCTATTTTGATAAAGCAAAAAAGATAGATTATCAGGCCATCTTTAGACCATATTTCACGGATAGCATAAAATATTCTGATCTGACTGATAAAACAATTTTTGCTCTATTGGAGGTTCTGACTGCTTTTGATTTCAAAGTGTTGCCAACAGAAGTCATTGGAAACATATTGGAGAACCTTGTTCCTGATGACGAAAAGCAAAAGTTTGGGCAATATTTTACTAATGAAGTTTTGACAAACCTTGTGGCATTCCCTATAATCAAGACTAATAAAGATGTTCTGTTTGATCCTACTTGTGGAACAGGTACTTTTCTAAATTCCTTCTATAAGATTTTACAAACTTTTGGAACAAAAGAACATGGGGAACTTTTAAAGCAAATATGGGGCAACGATATTTCTCACTTTCCTGCAATTTTATCTGTTATCAACTTATATAACCAAGATGTAGTAGCAACAGACAACTTTCCCCGTGTCATACGTAACGACTTCTTTAATTTGGAAGTTGGAGAAAAGGTCGTTTTTCCTGATTCGCACGATCATAATAGACATATTGAAGTGCCTATTCCGACTTTTGATGGTATAGCAAGTAATTTCCCGTTTATACAGCAGGAGGATATTCCAAACGAGAAATTGTCAGCCTTATTTAGAGAGCAATTTCAGAGTGAACAACAAGCATTTTTGAAAGATAACACTTTCAAAATCAATGAACGCTCTGACTATTTCACCTATTGCATCTATAATGCGGACAGATTTCTCAAACCTGATGGTTGTTTATCTGCAATAACATCTAATGCATGGTTAGGAAAAGAGTATGGATTTCAATTTAAAAAATTCTTACTAGATAATTTCCATATACGATATATCGTAAAGAGTAATGCAGAGCATTGGTTTAAGGATTCTCAAGTCTCTACTATATATACTGTATTAGATAAAACTCAAAGTAGCGAACCTACAAAATTCGTAACTCTTAATCGCAAATTAAGTGAATTAATACATCCAAAATCTAGAAATGATCAAATACAACAGATTGAAGACTTTTATGCAGATATAGATAATTGTAACAATCCCCGTAATGATTTATGGGAAAAGGATCATTTCTTTGATAATTTATATAAGCGAAAAGATGGAAGTTTGTCTATATGTTTAGTATCCAAAGAACATTTGCTCAATAGTCTAGAAAGCAAAATGAACTGGGAGCATTTTTTTCTTTCTACCAATCTATTCGGTAGCTTTGAAAATTGCTTAATACAATATTATCCCAATATTGTAAAAGTATTTAGAGGAGAAAGAACAGGTTGGAATCCAATGTTCGTCATTAAAGATAGGGATATACAGTCATCACGTATTAACGAAAAGTATTTAGTTCCGTATGTGAAGTCATCATCAGAACTTCAGCAGATAGAGTTTGAGGATAGTTATAGGTTTAGGGTATTCGTCTGCCAGGATGAAGAAAAGGTAATAGACAAAGGGACGAAATCATGGATAGCTAAATTTGTGAACACACCTAATAAGAATGGCAGTCAAACAATATCAGAAGCATGCACAGGACACCGTCCTTATTGGTATTCTCTGAATCCCAAAAGGGCACACATTATCACTGCAATTAACCCATATGAACGTTTCTTCTTTACTTTTGCTAAAGAGCCATTTGTTATTGATCAACGTTTGATAGCGATGCAAGTACAAGACGGTTATGATGTAGAGCTAATTGCTGCCCTACTCAACTCTGTTATAACATTTCTAATAATTGAAATGCGTGGCACTTCACGTAATTTGGGCGCTTTAGATTTAAATGCAGATTATTTGAAGCAGATGCACTTATTAAATCCTAATTTACTGTCAACAGAGCATTCACTGAAGATAAAAAAAGCATTTGAACCATTAAAACACAGAAAAATCAACAGTGTTTTTGAAGAAGTAAACGATAAAAACCGTATAAAATTCGATCAGACTGTATTTGAATGCTTTGGATTAGATAAAAGTATGACAAAGCATATACGCATTATTAATAAGTGCTGTAACAGATAGAGTAACATTAAATAAAAAATAGGGAACGATATACCTGTTTACACCAAAATTCGCATAAAGCATTAAATTACAATCGAAAAGACCGATTTAAAAAAAACCTATGGCTTTGTGAGAGATGCGGATAATTGGGGATATTCAGTAAATGTTCCTAAAAATAAAATGGCATATGAAGATTACATATCATAATCCCTTCAAATGCCATTTTTATTATGTTTTTTCTGTACTTTCTCATCCAATTTTATCCGACAGGACATGACTCTCCGGAAGAAGTCTGATGGCCTCTTCTGATTCTGTCAGTAAAATCATGTCATGCCGCTTTACACTTTCTGTTCCTGAGCTTGTCTATCATCAGTATGGCGTTTGCCGTATGTATTCCGAAAAAAATCCACAGGATTTCCGTTTCCCTGTTCCGGGCCTTTATCCTTGAGAGCGAGTAATGTTGCTTTTGGGTACCGAAGCTTCCCTCAAGTCTGGTGGCTCTCTCCCTTGAGAGTTCACTTCTGAGAACCGTTCTCTATGGTTCATCCTTTGCCGCTCTTCCCTTGCGTACGAAGGAAGTGGATACCGATAAATGCAGTGAAAAAATATGTAGATGAAAATACATATATAGATTTAGATGTGATTGGTTTAGCAAAAGAAATAGCTTCGCCAAGTACAAGAGCTACGATAGACCTTGATAAAGTTGCTAAAATGAAAGCTGCTATTTATCGTTTCTATAGTAATGTTGAATTGAAAAATGGTATTTATAACTGCAAATTAACCTCTGCATCAGAAATCAATGTCTCTTTGGAAGTTTATACAGCATTATTAAATAACCTAAATGAGATAAATGCAGCTATCCAAAAAACAAAAGAAAAAGGGCTATCTATAAATATTCCTGATGTGAATGAAGCATATTTAAACTCTCTTCTTGAATAAATTCCTATAATAATATATTGGAATTTTGAATATGAGTGAACAAAAAAGTCGTTTTAGTTCAAATGTTGGGGCTAAGACGATTTTACTTATGTAATTCTTTGTTCAGATAGTATATCGGCAGCGCAAAACAGCGACACTGTCCAAAATTTTGTATAAATGGAACCAGGATTCAGCTGTAAGTTTCTTCTTATATCTGGATTATCTAGGTTTTGAAATAAGGGATTAGTAGATATTTATTCTCTATTATTGGGAGTTTGCTTCAAATATCTTTGTTCATCAATAAATTCTTGAATTTCTCCCAATCCACCTATTTCTTTTGGCAATATAAACATATTTACAGGATTTGCATATCTTATAAAATACATAATTATTTCATTTATATCCAAATCCTCAATATTCTTGCGACTATTTAGACCAACAGGTTTTAGTAGATGACAAAAATTAAAAGTCTATTGTTAAACATCTAATTATTAATAGATTATATTTGTAAAAATTCCTGAAAATCAGTAACTTTAAAGAAAAGTTCGCTGCTTTTTCTATGAAGACTACTGATTCCAAGGACTTGGTCAAAGTTAACCAAATCCTCCCGATTATGCAAGAGTATTTTGGAAATTCGATGAATCTGGCCCGCATAAAGCTTATGGCTTATATGCTCCATGCACTTTGTGTGGTGCAGACTGTGAGCCTTCACAAACCGGCTTCGGCAATGCCTACGTCGGTTGAGCGTGATTCCAATCTGCGCCGCATTCAGCGATTCATCGCCAACTATGCCTTGAACCTCGACCTGGTAGCAAGGATGATCTTCTC
>CANQSM010000033.1 GCA_947626525.1 uncultured Phocaeicola sp.
CCCCATCATTATAGGAAAATCTTTCATTAGAGGAGTGTCTTTCATTCTGACTGAAACTCCCGGTAACGCGTGTTTTCTTTCGTCCAATACTTTACCTTTTAACCGGACTGTTTTTTGTGCCGGGGAGACTCTTCCGTTCTGGACAAACTCCGTTGCCAGGACATTGCTCTGCGGCAGGATGGCGCATAAAAAAATCAGCCATAGCCTCAGCCTTCCGAAGGCTTTTCTCTTAATACTGATAATTCCGTCTTCTTTCATAAGTTTAGAATTTAATGTGACAATGCGGGGCGTACCGGAATGGCCCGTAACGGTATGCTCCTGTTTCTTATAAATTGTAATTACATCATTTTCTTGTTTTATCACTTTTACGGCTCGTCACAATTTGGTAAGTCCGGATAGAACTTCCAAAAATTAAAGGATTCCCATACGCTTGTCATTCAAGCGCGGTATACTTTCATTCTATTTGTGAACAAATATATAAAAGTTTTATTTTTTGCATCATTCACTTTCTTATTATTATGTTTTTTTAACATCGCTCGTTTTCTCCCGAGACTCAAGTCTCTTATTGGAATTCAGAAAGATAAGTTTCAAATATCCGTCTGTTCCACGTGAACAAGTACATAAATATTATCCCGACCAATCTGATAAGTACTATCCGGACTTACCGGATTGTGACGAACCGTAAAACCGATAAAAAACAATACACAGTCGTCCGACAACTTCATTGCCAACCAATCGGGAGCATAACTATGATTGCTCCCCTTTTTCCCGCGTGGGGACGGCAGTACCGGCCAACCTATATGAATCGCCCTTGTCACGGATGTGTTTTGTCTGTTCCATATATCTCCGTTCACCGTCCGGCGTTCGCTGGACGGTCCATGCAGATAGGTGCGTCGGCTTTCGCAGCTATCTGACTTCACCGTCCAGCGTACCGCCGGACGGTGAACGGAGCTTACTGTCATGACTGTGTAACTCCTCTATGTCTTTGATATGACGCGGGTTCGACGAATTCAGAACAAAGCAAGTTGTGCGTCCACTAACGATTGAATAATTCAAATGTAAACTTACAACCAATCGTATCCAATTGCCCATTTATGGAACTGACAAAAATACCTAAATCAAAAATATGGGTACCAACCCCATATCCCAATTCTATATAAGGAAGTAAATGGGGCACATACAACGCGCTACCATATAAACGTTCGTTTTGGATAACACTTGTATATTTACGTACATGGCGAAATATTAAAAATGGAGTTTCATAGGTGACATGTCCTCGAATATATTTATTGGAAGAATTATACCATCGCCGATCCAGCAATTGAAACACTCCTCCAATCTCATCATTCCAGCCTATTGGCAGATTATCGCGTGTAAAATTAGCGAAATCGACAAAATACATATCACCTTGGTCGGTAAAAGCTCCACATCCCAAACGATAAAACAAACTACGCATGCCTCCCAACTTGAACTCTTGTTGCACATCAAATTCCCAGCGCTCATAACGCCCCGTACTTTTCAACACGCCTTTCACTCCTCTTTCCCAATCAACAGAGAACGTCGGATAATGTGAATAAAGATTGATTTTCCGTTTACCGTTCATATAATAATATAGATTAGGAGTCCATTCCAAACGAACGCGTGGAGCAAAACTAATATAAAGATTTCTCAATCTTCCGGAAAGTTGTGATTGCAACTGAGGATTATATATATTTGATTTATCCACTAATGTTCTCCTATGATATGACATACCCACTTCCACCGACAAGCCATTGGTCACTTCCATCCTATGACTTAAAATCAAATAATCATCTTTAAAATAATCCAACTTCAGTTTATCGAAATTCATAGCTGTATCCGGCAAATTTTTAAGGTCATCCAACACATCACTACTATATATACGATTCCCATTACCCATCTGTAAACTTATCTGTCCTATGCGCCGAGGCCAATAGACAAAATCAATATCCGTTCTCCAATAAAATTCTTTATAAGAAAAATTATAACCTAAACGAGGTACTATACGCAATAATTTCTGGTTGGCGAATAAATGATTATACTTAAATTTCTGCACATACGAATATCCATTGCTCCTACTATAACCAAACAGAAGAGGATTAATAATCGGAGAGCACTTCACACTTCCAAATTCTGACAAATTAATTGTATAGTTACTTATCATGGCATCTCCTAACTCACCGAAAAAAACGGCTCCTTTTGATTTTTTTTTATGTGTCAAACGAATAGTATCGTTCCTTAACTTAAAATCATTATACAATTTACTTTCTTCTTCCGTCAACGGATATGGACGTATTTTTTTCATATAGACCGTGTCAGATATAATACGGGTCGAATCTGTGCTCAAATTAAAAGATTCCGACAAATCGTACTTATTTTTCTTCCAGGCGCTTTTTTTAGGAGCTTTCGAAAGCATTATGGTCTTATAGTCAAAAACCGCTTCATATCCGGCTTCTATTTTATTCCCTACAAAACTAAAGAGCATATTCACATCAAAACGTCCGGGCAAATAAAGAGAGTCTCCACTTTTACCCATTTCCACTTTCGCGCTAAATGTCACTTGCTCCACTTTTCCTGTAAAACAGAATTCATTAATCGTCCATGAAGCGTCATTTACAACCATATAACCGCTGATTAGCTGATTACTTTTATTACGCGGAACTATCAGCACTTTATAACGTAAAGAATCTCCATCCCCCAATATGGAATCCAGCAAATAATAATAATGCCTCATTCCACTTTTACTCAAAGGGGAAAGTAATTTATCCGGAAGTAAAGAAGAAGAGTAAACATTCATATTAAAGTATTCCATTATATTTCCAATTTCACCTCTATTACGACGTAAAGTTCCGGTAAGAGCCTTAACTTTCAAATCATAAATATCCGGTGCCGTATAATGAATCTCATTCATGGATTCCACTATATAATCCCTGATTCCTTTTTCAAACCGGAACATTGAAGGAACAACTTTAATTAAATGATTACGACGATGCACTTTCACTCGTCCCCGGACATATAAATCCGCTTTAAATTCGTCAACAATATGGGCATACCGAGGAGAAACAGCTATTACACGCTCAATAATGCTGTCCGCACTGTCCAGTTCCTCATGAATATAATAATTTTCTTTTTCAAAGGCGCTTCCAGTCTCAAATCCAAACAAACATAGCAGCAAACAAAAAAGATATCCTTTCACTCTTCATACTCTTTTCGGGCAAAAATAAACAAAAGAGACTATAAAATTCCCTTTTTCCCATGTAATTAACGTTCGTTGTTATAAGAAATAAAACAATCCTAAAACTTTTTCCAGGCAAAATATGAGAGAACCAAGTTTTTTTGCTATTTTTGCGTTATAAAACACGGTTTTATAACAGAAGCCACATGGTAAAGAAAGATATTACGGAATCAGAAATCATAGAGAGTATAGCCGATATGTGGCGTCCTCTCAACGAAGAACAAAGAAAGTTCTTAGCGCAACATTTCACTATCCAACGATATAAAAAGAATGAAACCATTTATTGTGAAGGAGAAACACCTACACATCTGTTATGCCTCATGAGCGGAAAAGTCAAAATCTACAGAGACGGAGTCGGTGGACGGAGTCAGATTATCCGAGTCATAAAACCGGTTGAATATTTCGGCTACAGAGCATATTTCGCCGGAGGCAATTTCGTGACAGCCGCAGCCGCTTTCGAACCGTCTACTATTTGTATGATTCCTATGGACGCTATATACAAACTAGTACAAGAAAACAATGAGTTAGCGATGTTCTTCATCAAACAGCTTTCTATTGATTTAGGGATTTCTGATGAACGCACAGTAAACCTTACCCAAAAACATATCCGAGGGCGATTAGCCGAATCGCTTCTATTTTTAAAAGATAGCTATGGAGTAGAAGAAGACGGATTTACATTAAGCATTTACCTCTCACGAGAAGATTTAGCCAATTTGTCAAATATGACCACCTCTAACGCCATCCGTACATTATCCAATTTTGCCGCAGAGAAGCTTATAGCTATTGATGGAAGAAAAATTAAGTTAATAGATGAAGAGAAACTAAAAAAAATCAGCAAGATTGGATAACAAGCATTGCTCCATTCCCTAATTATCAAGAAATTTCAGTTTGTATACAAGCCGTTCATACAGCACAGATTCCACAAACTCGCATCCATTGATTACAGAGACCCTTCACCTTATGTATCCTTGGAATCTCAGTTTGGAATAATAAAATGAATGGCCTCATGAATAATGGAAACCTGTAATGGAAAATATTCAGGAAGAATACGTCCATCCAAACTGACTTGAGCATTCCGGGCACGCAATACCAAGACCTTTTTTGTACGATAAGGCTTTAGCATCTTATGATTTAAAATACGCCCCCGCAATAACATCCACATACCAGAAAAAAGTTGCATCAGTTCCGGACGATAAATTACCGAGACATCCAGCCATCCATTATATGGCACCGCATTAGGAGTCAGTCCGTATCCTCGGGCGCTCCCGACGCAAACAGCCATAATACGTCCTCGCACATGCTCATCATTAATACGAAGATGCATACGATATAACTTACGTTCAAATAACAACAAAAACATGGACGCATAAAAAGAAAGCGCGCGAGTACCCCAAAATCGGAATGTGCCATCGGAAATCCTCACGGCTCTGGCCCCCAAACCTATCTGTACCGCATTCAGAAAATAACGGCAAACATGTTTTTCACCATTAAAATAAGAACAGGATCCAACATCCACTTTCCGAAGACGACGGTCAAGGATACAGTCTATGGCCTTTTTATAATCATCAAAATCAATCCCCCAATATGAAGCATAATCATTACCAATACCATTGGGAATGATTCCCAGCGCGATATCCTCCTTGTTTGGGGCAGTCGAGTTCATGATGCCATTAATGGCATCATTCAAAGCTCCATCCCCACCCACTATAACAATCGTACGGTATCCGTTATTCGCCAACATACATGACAATCGTTCTACCGACTTGAAACTTTCCGACTGCAAATAATCGAACGCGACATTACGCTCTTCCAAATATTCCCTAATTTTAAACCAGCGCTTTTGTACTTTCCGTGTACCTGCTTTCGGGTTATATATAATTCCCCATCTATTTTCTTCTATCGCCATATTGCTCTACCTCCTATCCGTTTAGCAATTCTTTTATACGTCCTACTTTTTCCTCTGTTGACAAGGCAGCTTCCAACCAATATATAGGAATTCCTCTCCGTTCCATACCCCGAAACCATGTCATCTGTCTCTTAGCAAACTGATGAATGGCAATTTCCAACTCTCTAAACATCTCTTCATAGGAAATTTTACCTATTACATATAAAGTCAGATACTTATATTCCAAACCATAATAAATCAAACTATCAGCAGAAATTCCTCGACGCAACAAATTTCTTACTTCCTCAACCATCCCATCGTCCAAACGCTGTCGTAAACGATTAGTAATTTTTTCCCTCCGCAATTCCCTGTCTATCCGCAAACCTATAACCAAGCTTCTAATAGAGGGGAACTCACGTTCTTTCACAGAGACCGTTCGATAATACTCCTCAATCTCAATAGCCCGGATAGCCCGTTTTACTGTATCCACATCTGTAGAATTATGCGGTTTTTTATAATCGCTCAATATCCGTGTAAGCTCCTCTAACGATTTATTCAATAGAGAAGCTCTCAACTCTGTATTTGCCGGCACGGGTAGCAACCGATACCCTTTTAAGACCGATTCTATATACATTCCCGTTCCCCCGCACAAAATCGGACACTTTCCTTTTCCTAAAATAGAGCAATAGGCAGCAAGAAAATCACGTTGAAACTCAAAAACATTATATTTATATCCAGGGTCAACTATATCAATCAAATGATAGGGAATGGCCGTTCCTTTCACTATATAATCAGTCAAATCCTTTCCCGTTCCTAAATCCATTCCTCTATAAACCTGACGACTATCCGCACTGACAATCTCCGTATTCAAATCGTACGCCAACGCGGCAGCCAAAGGAGTTTTTCCAGACGCGGTAGGACCCAATATTGTGATCAAATCATATTTTCCCATAAAAAGAGACACTCATTTATTACACAAAGAAAGAAAAAAAGAGTAAATACACAAACCATACTTTTTAGAAAACGCGCTTTTATTTTTAATAAAACTTAAAAGCCACGTCCCCTCCCCCCAAACAAATAAACATAAAAAACAAATAAGCATACAAATTTCAACCTAACTCTATAAAAAGAAAGGGCTACCATTACGGTAGCCCTCATATTAATTAAAATCACTTAAAATTCCAAATGATTATCCGTTTACTTTTGCCATGTGAGCAATCAAATCAAGAACTTTGTTAGAGTAGCCGATTTCATTGTCATACCATGAAACAACCTTAACAAATGTATCAGTCAAAGCAATACCAGCTTTAGCATCGAAGATAGAAGTTAACGGGCAACCTAAAAAATCAGAAGAAACCACAGCATCTTCAGTATAACCAAGAATACCTTTCAACTCACCTTCAGAAGCGCTCTTCATAGCCGCGCAGATTTCATCATACTTAGCAGGTTTAGCCAAGTTGACAGTTAAATCCACAACAGATACATCCAACGTCGGAACACGCATAGACATACCCGTCAATTTACCGTTCAAAGCAGGAATCACTTTTCCTACAGCTTTAGCGGCACCTGTAGACGAAGGAATGATATTGCCTGATGCCGCACGACCACCTCTCCAATCTTTCATAGAAGGACCATCAACTGTTTTCTGAGTAGCTGTCGTAGAGTGAACTGTAGTCATCAAACCGTCAGTAATACCAAAATTATCATGTAATACTTTAGCGATAGGAGCCAAACAGTTAGTAGTACAAGACGCGTTAGACACAAATTGAGTACCTTTTACATAAGTATCCAAGTTCACACCACAAACGAACATCGGAGTGTCGTCTTTTGAAGGAGCTGACATAACCACATATTTAGCGCCGGCATCAATGTGACCTTGAGATTTCTCTTTTGTCAAGAACAAACCTGTAGATTCAACAACATATTCCGCACCTACTTCGTTCCATTTCAAATCAGCCGGATTTTTTTCTGCTGTTACACGGATAACTTTGCCATTGACAATCAATTGACTTTTTTCAACATCAGCTTCGATAGTTCCGTTAAACTGACCATGCATAGTGTCATACTTCAGCATATAAGCCATGTAATCAACCGGGCAAAGGTCATTGATACCTACAATCTCAATGTCATTTCTTGTCTGAGCCGCACGGAATACAAAACGTCCGATACGGCCAAAACCATTAATACCTACTTTAATCATCTTATTAAAACTTTAAATTGTTTATAATACTTGTTTTCAAATATCCTTTTATCGGCCAAAAACGAATATATGATAAAAATTTTTCATATTTTTCGTATTTGCGGTGCAAAAGTAACAAATTCTTTTTATATTTGCACAATAAATTAATGATAAATATACAAAAAGTATGGGAAAAAGTAATTTCATTCAAGAGTTTAAAGCCTTTGCCATGAAAGGCAATGTGATAGACATGGCCATCGGTGTCATCATTGGAGGTGCCTTTGGAAAGATTGTGTCGTCTATCGTGGCAGATGTAATCATGCCACCAATAGGTTTGTTAGTTGGAGGCGTAAATTTTACCGATTTAAAATGGATTATGAAGCCTGCCGAAATGGTAGATGGAAAAGAAATCGCGGCTGTCACCCTAAATTATGGTAATTTTCTACAAGCCACATTTGATTTCTTGATTATTGTTTTCTCTATTTTCGTATTCATTAAACTATTCACTAAGATAACAGCCAAAAAGAAAACAGAAACACCCGCTACTCCTCCCGCACCAACTAAAGAGGAAATTTTGCTTACCGAAATCCGTGATTTACTAAAAGAAAAGAAATAAAAAAGCATAACCAACCCCAACTATTAACTTAAGGTTATGTTACATGACTTTATGGGAAACTTTATACCTTTTTCCTAAAGGACGTGAGTCCGACGAATTTTAATTGTCTGTAGATTTGTTGATTAGCGGAATGAACTCTCCCCTTTTTTCCGCATGGGGATGGCAGTATCAGCCAACCTATATGAATGGCCTTTGTTACGGATGTGTTTTGTTTGTTCCTTGTATCACCGTTCACCGTCCAGCGGCCGCTGGACGGTGAACGGCGCTTACTGTCTGGACACATTCAGGTTCCTTTTACAGTCCGACACATTAATCAAACTCCAATTCTATCGTATAATTTTTTCCTGGTTTGAAATCAGGTTGGTAAATTAAAATACAATTCTGATCAATTAGCGCATTCCAATTCTGCCCTGAAGCCAAACGCGCATTCTCCAGTGGCCGAGGGAAAAAATAACCAAAGGGTAACGGATTAACATGCTCTTCTTTAAAATGCTCCCCTTCAAGCCATTCCATTGTAAAATCAGCAGACGTATGCACCTTCAATATACACTTATGCTTTCTAATAGAGCACTCCACTTTCAGTTTATCCACTTCATCAGGCAGTTGCCGCAAGCGAACATCCCATTTCGGATCTCCGTAATACACCACCACATCCCGGTCGTATAGCAATCCTATTTGATCAATAGAAGGATTTTCCACGGATGTCTCCTTAACTATACGTTGCGCTGCCATATTCAAACATTCTGGAAATTTTTCAGCCATTTCATAAGGAAAATTGAGCAGGCTCATCTTCGGATCATACCGCTGTATCTGGTAAAGAATATCCTTCCGATTCAAATACAAAGCCTCTGCCAGAGTCAAACTGCCCGAACGGGTAAGCCAATATTTCAAAACGCCCCATCCGCCCCGTCCAAACCAAGTACTTACCACATAACCTACCATCGCGGAGGCACGAGCATTATTCATCCAACCTATAGCCATACTTTCCGGTTTATTATCAATATTGGCAATCAAACAATTTCCAATAGGAAGATAGACCTTGCGTTTAGTTTCCATAGGAAAATAGAGCCTGTTTTCTTTTGTATCCGCATAAAGACGTCCACTATCCGGACGTATATTTCCCGCCGAATAAGGCATTTCCAGATTTTGCTCCGTAGCATGCGATGCGGTTACCACTAAATCCGGCTGACCAACAGTATACATCGAATAGAATTTCTCCAACATTTTTTCCGGAGCGATAGTATGTCTTTCCACCGCGGTTTTCCGCCCTCTCTTTTCTCCCCACACTCCTTTCTCATGATCATCAATCCAAGCATACTTATCAAACCATTTAGCAGAACTCAATTCTGAGATTGTACTTATAGCTTCTTTCACTATTAATGGAGCTGAAGCGTCTTCCACCATCCGGCAAGCTCCTTTCGCGTCATATCCTGTAATGATCCCCCACAAGAAATCCTCATAAATATCCGTATCCACCTTGCGGCTCAATTGATTCATCCGAATCACATAATCACGATTCAACATTTCCGGTTTCTCCACTATCGCCACATAGCGAGGAGTCATCGCTTGCAGAGCCGGCAAGATTTCCTCCAAAGAATCCTTATAAAAAATCAAAGCCGCTTTATGTCTTTTCTGCAGTAGTTCCGCCACATTCAACCATTCCATATCTCCCAAAACACTTTTTCCTGCTACAACCACATATTCCTTCCGCTGCAAAGCATAGACACCCATTGCCAAACAAGTAATCACAAATAAAAACATAATTCTTTTCATAAGCCATAAACTTTTAAGGTTCAGATTATTTCTATTCTCCACGAATTTCCCTACTTTTGCACAAAAATACATTTATCTCTTACATAAACCAAAACCTATGCAAGAAAAAATTATCATTCTTGATTTTGGTTCGCAAACCACCCAGCTCATCGGACGACGCATTCGCGAACTAGACACTTATTGCGAGATTGTTCCTTATAACAAGTTTCCCCATAACGATCCTTCCGTTATCGGTGTCATTCTCTCAGGAAGTCCATTCTCTGTATATGATGAAAATGCTTTCAAGATAGATTTGACAACTATCCGTGGAAAGTACCCTATACTGGGAATTTGTTACGGGGCTCAATTCATGGCTTATATGAACGGGGGCAAAGTGGAACCCGCAGGAACCCGTGAATATGGACGCGCGCATTTGGCACAGTTTGAGGGCAAAAATCCTTTATTCAGGAATGTACGTAAGCATTCCCAAGTATGGATGAGCCATGGAGACACAATTACGGCTATTCCTGACAATTTCAAAGCAATTGCTTCAACAGACAAGGTCGCCATTGCCGCTTACCAAGCAAAAAACGAGAAACTTTGGGGAGTTCAGTTCCACCCGGAAGTATACCATACCGAAGACGGAACCCGGATACTTAAGAATTTTGTTGTCGATATATGCGGCAGTAAACAAGACTGGAGTGCCGCTTCTTTCATCGAAAGCACAGTAGCACAATTAAAAGAACAATTAGGCAACGATAAAGTCGTGCTAGGCCTGAGTGGTGGAGTCGATTCTTCCGTAGCCGCCGTATTACTGAACCGTGCTATCGGTAAGAACCTAACCTGTATCTTTGTCGACCATGGTATGTTACGCAAGAATGAATTCAAAAACGTACTTCACGACTACGAATGTTTAGGACTAAATGTAATAGGTGTGGATGCCAGTAAAAAATTTTTCAGCGAGCTCTCAGGAGTAACCGAACCGGAACGTAAACGTAAAGTCATTGGCAAAGGTTTCATCGATGTCTTCGATGAAGAGGCACATAAGCTGAAAGATGTAAAGTGGTTGGCTCAGGGAACTATATATCCAGATTGCATTGAATCACTTTCCATTACAGGTACTGTCATCAAGAGTCATCATAATGTAGGCGGATTACCTGAAAAAATGAACTTGAAACTTTGTGAACCTTTGCGCCTATTATTTAAAGATGAAGTACGACGTGTTGGGCACCAGTTAGGAATGCCTGAGCATCTCATAACCCGTCATCCATTCCCAGGTCCTGGTTTGGCCGTTCGTATTTTAGGAGACATCACCCCTGAAAAGGTTCGTATCCTGCAAGACGCGGACGATATTTTCATTCAAGGTTTACGTGACTGGAAAGTAAAAGACGCTCAAGGTAATGATACTGTTCTCTACCATCAAGTATGGCAAGCGGGAGTGATTCTGCTCCCAATACAAAGTGTCGGAGTCATGGGCGACGAACGTACCTATGAACAGGCCGTAGCATTGCGTGCTGTCACCAGCACAGATGCCATGACAGCTGATTGGGCACATCTTCCATATGAATTTTTGGCAAAAGTATCCAATGATATCATTAACAAGGTAAAGGGAGTGAATCGTGTTACCTATGATATTTCTTCCAAACCACCTTCAACTATTGAGTGGGAATAAACACATACAGAATTCCCCTTTTTCCTCCAATTCCGATATGAATAGAGTCAAAATAAAGGGATGTTCATTAGATAACGTGAGTTCGATATAAATATGTTAATCCTTATATCGAATTCACGTTATTTATATTGGAAATAACACAAAAACAGCCACATCCCACAAAGCATGTGACAGCATGATAGCGGAAAGCTGTTTGGGATAAAAACGATACAAGGCTCCCCACGCCGTTCCAACCACTAAAGCCGCCATAACAAGCATGAAATTAAGCGACCAGATATGCACCAAAGCATAAAGTAGGGTCGTTACTACAAAGCCCTTATTCGCATTCCAACGGTCTGACAACGCTTTTTGGATATAACCACGCCAAAAGACCTCTTCCGCCGGACCTATCAAGACAAACAGCAACAAGGAAAGAAACCACTTATTTTCCCCTTCTTTCAGGCCATAAATCAAATCAACTTGAGGACGGGCAAATGAAAAGAGGAAAGAAGCCACCTTATCTCCTGCCCAGAAAACACACCACAAACCAACGGCAATAAGGATTCCCCAACCAACAGTCTTCCATCCTATCAATATATCCAAGGTCCACTGTGGATGAAACTTACCAGCCAATAGGGACAATACCAAGGCCGAAAAACTCATTGTATACCAAAAATTCACTTTTCCACTCGTATATGGAAAAAACATAAGAAACCATAAGAAAGCCGCTACACAAATAGAAAATAAGACCTGTTTCATCCAACGATACGACTGATTATAAAGGACAAAGAGAATATTAAACTAAACCACAACTGTAATTGGGCTGTACGTTCATCCAAGTTGACGACAACCTTATAACCTTTCCGAGGAAGCTGACACACCGTACGTACATTATTTACGGAAAGCGGCAACACCAATCCCCCAAGTAAACTCCATACCGGATAATCCCTCCACATGATACATACTCCTATCCAGACAAAAGGAAGCAACAATTCGGCCGTATACAATACAATAGAATACTTGACCCCCACTTTCATCGCTACTGTGGAAATGCCAGCACGCGCATCTGTACTCACATCCCGTATATTGTTTACATGCAATATGGCAACAGTTATCAACCCCACCGGAACCACAGTCCATAAGGCATCCCAATGAATCGTCCCTGTTGTTACATAAGACGTCCCTATAGCCGGCAATACGGCATAGGCAATAAAAATAAGGAAGTCGCCCCATGCACGATACTTAAAAAAAGGATAACATAATGCACAAATCACTCCACATATACCAACCCACAACAAAGCAAGCCCTGTACGGGAAACCAACCATGTTCCTATGATTATCGCTACAACAAGCAGGACAAGCCCTAAATTGCGCACCTCAACAGGAGCAAACAATTCATCGGTAAGAATCTTAGATCCGAATGTATCCTCCGCATCCACCCCCTTTTTATAATCATAATAATCACTCCAAGCGTTACCTCCGGCTTGAAATAAAACCATCCCTATTAATGCACAGACTCCATATCCTACATTTATCTCCCTATTCATCCAATAAAGATAAGATATCGTAGTCAATACAGGCATCACCGATGCCGGAAAAGACCAAGGACGAGTCGCTATGAGCCAATCTTTCAATGCATGTTTTCTCATAAGTTCTATTCTTTATGTTTCCAGATTGCTTTAATTTTATGACGAATAGCCACTATATTCAACAGCGAAACACTCAAAAACAGGATGATTCCCATACTCGCCACAAAAAACACGCCCTTCTTTTCCGATAAAGGAAATAAAGGCGCAAATATCTCCTGATACAAAGAACGTACCCATACGACAACAGCCAAAGCAAGTAACAAAACCATTCCATTCAAAAAAAGAGTCAGCATTTGATAAGGCCACGCCACTTGAGACGGAGAATATCCGATTAAAAGCAAATTTTCAAGCTTTTCCGTATTTTTTTGCAATATTAAATAAATACTTAACATCAAAATATAAAAAGAGAGAATACAGATAACCAATCCTATTGCTAATACGATACCCACAACAAGTTTCAAGAACCAAGTCGTCTTCCCCGCATCCAATTGGTCCCCTTCTATTTCGTATCCCTTTTCTTTTAAAAACTTCACAATTCGCTCATCTGCCGGATTATGCACTTCTACTATCAATCTAGAAGGAAGATTTCTTCTATTTGAGGCAAACCGGGCATTTGCCCAGTTCATGAATGTCTCAGGAACTAAAATCGTATTCAGTCTATTTGAAAAACCAACAATACGACCTTCAAAAGTTTCGTCTCGCCCATTACCTCTCAATCGGATTTCCAACCGAACCATAGAGAGCAATCCTTCCGAAATCTTAGGAAGACTCCGACTCTGGGCAAATCCAAAATTATAAAGATTCAGATAATTACGGGGCAATATAATAGGAATCATTATATCTCCCTCCGTATACGTCCACCGCTTTGAATCCACATCGACATATTCATCTGGGACAGATTCAAAAAACATCTCGGTAGCCATCTGGATACCGGTCCCCTGCATTCCTACAGCCGCAGCAACATGATAGTCCGAAGGCCGGAAAGCACCAATATTTTTTACAAACGCCTGTTCCTTCAGTTCATCTATTTCCGAAGGGGAAAACGTAGTGTTTGAACCTAATAATGAACCAACAGTACTCACCCGCTTGGTCAAAATCAAAAAGTCCTTTTTTATAAAACTATCAGGGCTGGTAAAGACAGGAAGAATATCCTGATAAAACTGAATACTCAGTAATATAATGACCATACCAAGCAAATTGGCCAGAAAAAAGCCTCCCAGCTGGAACAAATTCATATGCTGACGTAAAAGTTTCCAGACCACCCTCATAACCGAAATATTTTTGTATAAGGTAAGTCCAAGCGACTTCCAATAGATGTCACTACCACTCCGGCTCCCTGATGTTTCACTTCAGAGACCAATATCTCAGCCATTTTTTTTGCATTCCCCTTATCCAGATGGCTCACAGGTTCATCCAGAAATATGAAATCAAAAGGTTGGCACAAGGCTCTCAGCAATGCGACACGTTGTTGTTGCCCAAAAGAAATCTTCGAGACCAACACCTTTTTCTTATCGGCTATTTCTAATTGTCCAAGCCACTCTTCTATCTGTTTTTTAGACTGATAACCAGTCAACTGATTCTTTAACCATATATTCTCCCATACGGTCAGCTCCGTAAACAAGCGCAAATCCTGAAACATCATACTTAGCGAATTTCTGCGTAAACCCACCCATTGCTTTACCGTATTATGCCGTATATTTTCACCATCAAAACCAATAATCCCCTGATAGTCGTCTCGATAACCATAGATATAACTACAAAGAGAGGACTTACCTGTGCCCGACTGAGCCTCCACCAAGTAAATTCCCTCTTTTTTCCATTCTACCGTTTGGTGCCATACTTCCGAACATACTTCATTACGATCCGCAAATACTTCAGGAAGTGTTTGCTGTAGCGTTATTTTATTCATCCAACGATTTTACTATATCCACCATTTGTTTGAGTACATTCTCATCTTGGTTTTTCATCACGACTTCCAAATCCACAGAATCCGGTGTTTTTGTTTTTCCACAAATATAATCAAGCAAACTCATATACTGTATGTTTTTTTGCCCCTCCATAAACGGAGCAAGCAGGTTAGAGAACTCTTTGATGTCAAAACGGTAATATAGCAAATTACCTTTTACCTCTTTTGTCCAATCACCGGCAGCGACATCCGCTACGGGCAACTCCGCATTTTGGGCAGTCAAATAGAAATGCTTTTCCTCATCCAAACCAAAAGTCAGATTCACACCAGGCAAAGCCATGCTATATGTCTGATTTCCCGTAGCAGACACCGGAACGCCCAAGCCCTGTAACAAATTGCTTACAGCAGTCATAAAGTCGTTTTCCTGTCCTTCCTTCAATTCTATATTCAAGTTCAGCTTCATCTCTCCCGATAACATCACAGGCATACTTATCGCCACATCTCCCTCTATGGCAGCAAACAACTTCCGAAGCACCGGCTCCATAGGTTTCATTTGTTCCGCATATTGCGGGTATCCCATCAACATATCAAACATTTTCTCCCCCTTCAATCCAAGACCCATCCAGAAAGCAGGATTTCCCTGAGGAAGAAACAGTCCTTTCTGAGGCATAACGATTCCCTCACTTTTTTTAGCCCATTCTTTTGCTACCTCGCTCGTATAGAAACATTCTCCTTGCATGGCAACCTTTCCTTGCTCAAAACGAAGTGAAAGTAACAAGTTTATATCTGACAAGTCCAGATTCTCCGGAAACGAGTTTTTCACCATAGGCATTAGTTGGGGCGGCATAATCGAACCATACGACACAACCCCCGTCATATCTCCGTTCTGTGTTTCAAACGCTTTAAATAGCTCTTTCTTCGATAAGAAGCTCTGTTCTTCCGTCTGTGTCAACAAAGCAATAGATTTTTCCACCAATGAAGTGGACGTCTTGGCATTCACAAGAAGGAGCAAAGCCGACTCATCGAACGCGACGGCCGCCTGCCGATCCAGTGACAGTGTACGCACCCCTTTTCTTGACTCTAACACCCAACCTTCCTCTTGCCCATTCAACTTTTCAAACAGCGTCTGTACTTTCTCTTCGTCACCGACTTTTACGATGAAGCCTATTTCTTCCGATGATGCAGTATAATACAAATAGACAGATGACGACAAATCCAATCCTGACTCCTCAGGATTCCTCACCAAACTCACCACATAATCGGACATCGAAGCATCCAGATTCTCTTTCAGAAAAGCTTCTATTTTAGCTTGTTCCTCCTCCCCTTTCACATCCGCCTTTTCAGCTATAGACTCTAAATTCATACCCACTACTATGCCTGCATCAGCAGGTATAGCCATCCGGTAATCTCTCTCCTTGCCGCAAGAAGTAATCAGTAGCAAGGCCCCTATACATAACCATGCGTTCAGTCCTTTTTTCATATTTATTCTATTTGATTAGTTAAGTTCAATATATGACAAGCCGCCAAAGCCGCCGTTTCAGTACGCAAACGTGACCGGCCCAAGCTGATAGGGCAAAATCCGCAAGCCTCCGCTTTCTCCACTTCTTCCGGACTAAAATCTCCTTCCGGACCAATCAGCACCAACACATCCTCTCCAGGAAGCAGGCAATTCTTTAACAGCGGCTTTTCCCCTTCATAACAATGGGCTATAAACTTTCTCCCTTTCCACTCACGGGACACAAACTTATCGAAAGGAATCATTTCATTCAATACAGGCTTCCGTGCTTTCAACGATTGCTTCATCGCTGAAACCAGAATCCTTTCTATCCGTTCCGTCTTTATAGACGTCCGTTCCGAGAAACGGCAATTTATAAAAGTCAGTTCATCAAAACCTATTTCCGTAGCTTTCTCAGCAAACCATTCCGTACGATCCATATTTTTCGTAGGCGCCATGGCTATATGCAAATGTCCCCTCCATAAAGGCGATTGTGGTATGCGCTCCTTTACCGCAAACAGACATCGTTTTCCACCGACAGCCGTTATCTCGGCCTTGTAAAAACAGCCGCAACCATCGGTGAGAAGTATTTCATCACCTTGCGACAAACGCAATACTCTCACACAATGGACAGCCTCCTCTTCGGGGAGTTCATTCTTGACGACGATTTCTGGCGTATAGAATAAGTGCATTCCTATTATTTTTTATCCGTAACAGGTACATGTCTATACTTAAACACTAAAGCAAACAGTACAGCCACAACCAAAGCATAAGCAGCAAAAATATACCATACCGTGCTCCAATCGCCTACCGTATAAAAATTACCTTCATACTCTGCGGAATGAGTAAAATGGCTGACTACGGCCTGCGCACTCAGCGTCCCAATCGTCGCGCCTAATCCATTGGTCATAATCATAAACAACCCTTGCGCGCTGGAACGTATAGTAGGGTCAGTCTCCTTATCTACAAACAATGAGCCGGAAACATTAAAGAAATCGAAAGCTACGCCGTACACAATCATAGAAAGTATAAACAGCCATACTCCCGAACCTGGATTGCCGAGTCCGAAGAAAGCAAAACGTCCTACCCATGCCGACATGGCAATAAGCATAACTTTTTTAATTCCAAAGCGGCGCAAGAAGAAAGGTATCAGTAAAATGCATAGAGTTTCGGACATCTGCGAAAGAGATATCAGCGCATTGGCATGATTCGCCCCAAACGTATCAGCATACTCCGCAATTCCCTTAAAACTGGTTATGAACGGGTTGGCAAACCCATTCGTAATTTGTAAGGACACCCCCAACAACATGGAAAATATAAAGAATAGCGCCATTTTCTTTTCCCTAAACAGCGTAAACGCCCGTAAGCCCAAGGCTTCCACGAGTGATTTCTTCTTGACGGAATGATTAACCGGACATGCAGGCAATGTCTGGGCATAGACAGCCAGTACGAGACTTAAAGCAGCCGAAACAAAAAACTGAGAACAGGTGGTTTGAAAGCCCATCCCATCGACAAAAAGCATGGAACAGATAAAACCAATTGTCCCAAATACCCGAATGGGCGGAAAATGCTTTATGGTATCCATGCCGGCCCCTTCCAATGCCGAATAGGCCACAGAATTTGAAAGAGCCAGAGTCGGCATATAAAAGCCCACACTAAACGCGTACAAAGAAAATAAAACAGAAAAGTCGGCAGCGCCATCTGAGCTCCATCCATAATAAGCCGCGCCTGCCATAAACGCGCCTGCCAGCAAATGACAGAGTCCAAGCATCCGCTGAGCCGGTATCCATCGATCGGCCACAATCCCTATCAGCGCAGGCATAAACATGGACACAATTCCCTGCATGGCATAAAACCACCCAATGCTTTCAGCCAGATTGACATTGACCAAATAACTTCCCATCGAAGTCAGATAAGCCCCCCATACAGCAAACTGCAGGAAGTTCATGATAATGAGTCGGACTTTCAAATTCATAGTTTCCAAATTTAAGTCAACAAACATACACAAAAAAAATGGAAACAAAACAAATCAAGCATAAAAAGTAAAAGCATGCCGCTCAATTTTATCCTCAGAACAGCATGCGTCCCTATACAGAAGATTCCACATCTCCCCTAAACGCAAATGACGCCTTTCCATTTCCGAAGGCCTTGCTTATCGCCGGTGGGAAAGTCATGCTTGCCGCCCATAGAAATGACAAGCCTGCGGCTGTCCGAGCCATAGGCCTGCGGCTACCCCAAGTGACAGGCCCGCGGATTGACAAGTGGCAGGCGTGGCACTTGACACAAGCCATACCTACCTAATCCGATTGGCCATGCCTAAGTGACGGAATGACTCAGGTATCTCCAATGCCGAGGTTTCATCGGTCTCTCCTTTCCTACCGCCCCTATTCATCTTGAACGCCATACAAAACCCCTATCCTGACCACAACACCATTGAAAGGAAAAAGACGAGGGAATTTTTTACCGGTAAAATTACTTTTGCTTACTTGACCGATACGGCGAGTTTGGGAACCGGCAAGAAAAATATGCCTGAACAAGCATGTACTTGCGGAACAAAAGCCGTTATGCCCACGGCTTAAGTCCCATGCGACTTATTTTTTACGGATAAGTAACATGGACTGTCCGTTTGCATCACACATGTCCACCTCACCATTACTCAGAATTTCATAACGAGCTATTTTACTTAAAGCGGACAAAATAGCGTCTTCCGTATCCATATGCGGACACATCATGCGTGTAGCCCCCGCATTGTCGAAACGAATCTCCGACTTCACAGGGTCAAGCTCCAAAGCCGCAAAAAAGCGGTTACAACTTGCACTGCCGTAAATTCGATTCTCCGCTCTATTAAACCCGATATAAGGAGCCTGCTCCATCTTCGAAGTATCCACGGCCTTACCATTTACCGCCACAATATTCCATTCCCCTGAAAGGGAAACAGACGACGCTGTATGCTTGCTCGAAGAACACGAAGCCACAAAAAAAGCGGCAACAACAGAAAGGAGTAAAGCGGTTTTTTTCATCTTTCAACTAGTTTGGTTCAGTTAATAAACAAATTCAGGATGGTAAAGTTAGGCTTAATTCCACAAATTCAAACATGGATTAACTCAGATTAACTTGCGGCTTCTGTTTTTTCACCAAAAAGTCCAAAGAAAAAAGGATAATCATAGACCATATCTTAAAAAAATAGTACTTTTGTTGAATAAACCTATAAAAGAATGTATAATATGAAAACAAATCAAGTTGGGGATGAGTCCTGACGCATGCCGTATGGCTAAAGGCAATCCTTTACGTGTACATAAGAACCATGCAGAGGCACGGGAAGACTGGTTCTACGAAGACCATTCTATCCTAACCTTCAAACATGGCAAACTGGCAGAAATCAATTAATCATCAACTTTTAAACAATTTATTTAAATAGATGGGTAAAGTTTTAATCATTGGCGCAGGAGGTGTAGGAACAGTTGTAGCACACAAAGTCGCGCAAAATCCTGATGTGTTTACAGATATCATGATTGCAAGTCGCACCAAATCCAAATGCGACACTGTGGTAAAAGCCATAGGTAACCCCGCTATCCGCACCGCACAAGTTGACGCGGACAACGTAGACGAATTGGTAGCTTTGCTGAATGGGTTCAAACCGGACATCGTGATTAATGTAGCGCTTCCCTACCAAGACCTCACCATTATGGAGGCTTGTTTGAAAACAGGAGTCAACTATTTGGATACGGCCAACTACGAGCCTAAAGACGTCGCACATTTCGAATACAGTTGGCAATGGGCTTACAAACAACGTTTTGAAGAAGCCGGACTGACAGCCATACTGGGTTGCGGATTCGATCCGGGAGTCAGTGGCATTTACACAGCCTATGCCGCCAAACATTACTTCGATGCAATCCACTATCTGGATATAGTGGATTGCAATGCCGGCAATCACCACAAGGCTTTTGCCACTAATTTCAATCCGGAAATCAATATCCGTGAAATTACACAAAACGGGCGATATTACGAAAACGGACAATGGGTGACCACCGGCCCGCTGGAAATCCACAAGGCGCTTACTTACCCGAACATCGGACCGCGCGATTCCTATCTGCTTTATCATGAAGAATTGGAGTCTTTAGTGAAGAATTATCCCACCATCAAACGCGCGCGCTTCTGGATGACTTTCGGTCAGGAGTATCTGACTCATTTGCGGGTAATTCAGAATATCGGCATGGCCCGTATCGATGAAGTGGAATACAACGGAATGAAAATTGTTCCGCTACAATTCCTGAAGGCTGTATTGCCTAACCCTCAGGATTTAGGCAAAAACTACGAAGGAGAAACATCCATCGGTTGCCGCATCCGTGGAATAAAAGACGGAAAAGAACATACTTATTATGTATATAACAATTGCAGTCATCAGGACGCTTACAAAGAGACGGGTATGCAAGGAGTCAGCTACACAACGGGAGTGCCGGCTATGATTGGGGCTATGATGTTCCTCAATGGCCTGTGGAAGAAACCCGGTGTTTTTAACGTGGAAGAATTCGATCCGGATCCGTTCATGGAACAGCTCAACAAACAAGGACTTCCTTGGCATGAAGAATTCGATAAAGATTTAGAGGTTTAATATCATTGAATATTGAAAGGAAAATATATAATTTCGGAGAGCACGGATTACCTGATATTTTTACCATGTTACAACAGCTTAAATAATCCATACTCATCGGTAGGAAAAGCCTAAATTAAATTGACGGCAAAGTGTAAAAGCACCATAATATTCCTTTCAATTATAAACTTAAATTCAATAGAAACGTGAACATAGGAGATAAAGCTCCCGAAATACTCGGGATGGACGAAAACGGAAAAGAAATTTTTCTCAGTCATTACAAAGGACGCAAATTGGTACTCTATTTCTACCCCAAAGACAATACTTCGGGGTGTACGGCTGAAGCCTGCAGCCTACGCGACGGATACAGCGAACTCCGCAAAGCGGGGTACGAAGTAATTGGAGTAAGCGTAGACAATGCCAAATCCCACCAGAAGTTTATAGAGAAAAACCAGCTCCCTTTCCCTCTGATTGCCGATACCGACAAAAAATTGGTGGAACAATTCGGTGTATGGGGCGAGAAGAGCATGTACGGGCGTAAGTACATGGGTACTTTCCGTACGACATTTATCATCAACGAAGAAGGAGTAATAGAACGAATATTCACTCCAAAAGAGATTAATACCAAAGAGCATGCTCAACAAATTTTATAAATCATAACTTATGGCAAAAAAAGAAAACAACGACACAGAGCCGGAAAACGTAAATGATAAACTGAAAGCGCTTCAAACGGCTATGGACAAAATAGAGAAAAGCTTCGGCAAAGGCTCTATTATGAAACTTGGAGATGACAACATTCAAGAAGTGGAAGTAATTCCAACCGGATCCATCGGCTTAAACGCAGCTTTAGGCGTAGGAGGTTATCCACGAGGACGTATCATTGAAATCTACGGACCGGAATCATCCGGTAAAACTACCTTGGCCATTCATGCCATTGCCGAAGCGCAAAAAGCCGGTGGTATTGCCGCCTTTATCGATGCGGAACATGCCTTCGACCGTTTTTATGCAGCTAAATTAGGCGTAGATGTAGACAATCTGTGGATTGCTCAGCCTGACAACGGAGAACAAGCGTTGGAAATAGCGGAACAGTTAATCCGTTCTTCCGCTATCGACATTATCGTGATTGACTCAGTTGCCGCCTTAACTCCTAAAGCAGAAATAGACGGTGACATGGGTGAAAACAAAGTAGGCCTACAGGCCCGGTTAATGTCGCAGGCGTTACGTAAACTAACTTCGACTATCAACAAGACGAAAACAACATGTATCTTTATCAATCAGCTACGTGAGAAAATCGGAGTCATGTTTGGTAACCCCGAAACGACTACCGGTGGTAACGCTCTGAAATTTTATGCTTCCGTCCGGATAGACATTCGTGGTTCGCAACAATTAAAAGATGGTGACGAAGTAATCGGCAAGCAAACGAAAGTAAAAGTGGTTAAAAACAAAGTAGCCCCTCCTTTCCGCAAAGCAGAGTTCGACATCATGTTCGGTGAAGGCATATCCCGATCAGGAGAAATCATTGATTTAGGCTCTGATTTGGGAATTATCAAAAAAAGCGGTGCATGGTACAGTTATAATGATACAAAAATCGGACAAGGACGTGATGCCGCCAAACAATGTATTGCTGATAATCCGGAGTTAGCCGAAGAACTAGAAGCACAGATATTCGACAAGCTGAAAGACAAGAAAAACTAAGCATTGCATTCAATAATGCCGCATGATGACAAAAACATATCATTATGCGCTTCTATTCTATAAAGGTTGGGACTCTCATTATAAAAATAATGCTGAATCCCAGCCTCTTTTTATTTTATAACGTGAGTTCGACGAATTCAGAATAAGGCAAGCCGTGTGTCCACAGTACGTAGTACATTACCTGAATTCGGGTTTACTGGAAAATTCGTTATCGAACGATGTCTGGAATGCACGAGCTGCGCTTTGTTTTTGAGCAGGTCGTTGATCGTCTCAATGATATACCTTTTTCTGAGCATCATTTTATCATAAAAGGACCAAAACTTATACCCGTACATCTGGGATGAATTTCAAATACAACAAAAACGAAGGTAAAATTCTTGGTGTGTCGTTCACGAAGAATGAAATCTCATTCAGCGGCTCACGGATAAACAGGAGCAATCATAAGTATCCCTTTGCCGGTTCTCTATATAGCAATAAATGCAGGCTATAAAAAAGGCTATTGCCAGTTCCGTAAGAAATTGTATAGTTTCGCAGTCCATAGTATGTCTCTTCTTTTACGTGATGGGTTAAATACCTGTATCATATAACTTATTGATGCGGTTAATGAACTTCTCGTAACTCAAGTGTTTGTCAAAATAGAGTTTGGCTTTCTTCCCGAGTTCAGCTCTGTATGATGGCTGTTTCAAGACGGTCCTGAGTGCCTCTGCCAATTCTTCAGGATTGTTTGGCGATACCAACAAGCCCGTTTCTCCGGATGTGACATATTCCGGTTGCGCCCCGTTGTTTGTTGCAATTACACACTTCCCGGCTTGCATGAATTCCATGGGAACCAACGGGCATGCCTCTCTCACGATAGAGGGAGCCACGCCGATGTCGGCCTCTTGTATAAGGGACCTGACCTCGTCCGAAAAGCCGTGAAACAGGATTTTGTCTTGCAGGCCACGTTCTTTTGCCAATTTCAGTAGATGTATAGGGTAAGATGTTGGTTTGCTGGATCCGATGAATACGGCGGTAAAAGGAAGATGAGCGACTTTACCAAGGGCTTCAATCAGCACCCCACATCCTTTGGAACGGCGTATGCGTCCGGTAAAAACAATTAGTGGTATGTTTTCGGCTAAATGATACTGACTTTTCAGCGATATGCGTGCCGCTTTTTCATTGAAAGCCGGGATGCTGTTGTGCACTACGTTCATCTTGTCATCCGGCATCCACGGATTGGCTTCCGCCCACAACCGTTTTGCCAGCCGGGAAACAAAAATCATGCAATGAAGTCTCCTGAACATGAATCTGAAAAAGGGAAGCGGGGAACCGGCACGTGCAATGTGCCTGGTAAGTATGACTCGCGCATTGCTGCCACTCAGCCACTTGGCCGTCGTCACTATGGGAACAAAACGGGTGTCGTGAATGTGTATTATGTCTGCATTCTTCTCTTTCAGTATGTACGAGAGCCGGAGGGCAGAACAGATGTCCCATGCACATACAAATGGCAAAGTGCGTAACAATACCTTGCCCCGGAGCCTTTCTTCTATTACGGAACTATTCCGGGCAAGATAAGTCACCTCATGTCCCTGTTCATGCAGTGCCCTGCCTAGGTCGAGGATATATTGTTCTGCTCCTCCCCATATCTTTCCGGGAAATATCTGTATTATCTTCATGGCGATAGCTATGGTTTAATGGAGACATCATTGTTGTTCATGCGTTCGCTGTAACTCTGCAATATGGCTTTCAGCAATCTTTCCATATCTGCTTGTTCCGTTACTTTTCCTTTCAGATTATTTCGTAACAAAGTGTCTTTCCGGTAGTTGTACATGCCGCTTACACTGTCTCCCTTCATCACCAGCAGATAGTCTCCTTTTACAAACAGCGGGATGCTGGCGTAATTGAGCGCCCATGTGTCAGCGGGATTGGTGTGGAGCATGTCTTGGCCGAAAGCGATGTAAGGCTTGTCGTAACCCAGCCAGTTCAGCAATGTCGGCATGATGTCTATCTGCTGAGCAATGCCATCGAGGCAACCGGTGGGAAGCTCGCCCGACGGGTCAAAGAAGATAATAGGCACACGGCATCCCATTTCTGTCTTGTACTCGGCATGGGTGGTTTTGCTGCTGTCATGATCGGCGGTTATTACGAAGACCGTATTCCGGTACCACGGTTGCAGGGAAGCGGTTTCAAAAAACTTGCGGATGGAGTGGTCGGCGTAACGGATGCACTTGTGCAACCGGTGTATGCCTTCGTCCTTGAACACATTCTTGTATTTGTCAGGAATAGCAAACGGATGGTGGGAGGACAGGGTGAATACAGCCGTCATGAACGGTTGTTCCATTTCGCTCATCTTCGAACAATAGTATTGAAGGAACGGTTCGTCCCATATTCCCCAGGTTCCGTCGAATTCCTTTTCTCCACCGAATCTCGGATCTGCCTCAAACTCGTTGCGACCATAGTACTCGTTGAACCCGATGGCGCAGGCAAAGGCATGGAAACCCATGGATGAGTTTTCGGCTCCATGGAAGAAGGCAGTGTGATATCCCCATTTTTTCAGTTCGCCGGGCAGGCTGCTCAGGTCGTTCATGGAGTGGCGAGTGAGGACAAACGGTTGCCCTATTTTAGGAATGGAAGCCAGCACAGCCGGCATGGCATCTATGCTGGTAAATGTATTGTTGATGGTTTCGCGCCAAGTGAGGCTGTGGATCAACAGCGAATCGATGAACGGAGTGTAGCCTTTGTACTTGCCTCCGTCCAGGTGTATGTTTCGTGCGCCGATAAATTCCTGGGCAAAGCTTTCCACAATCAGGACCACTACGTTTTTCTTTCTCGCTTCCCGGTCGGTGGCAGGACGGTGAATGGGGGAATACAGGCTGTCAAGTTCCGCCCGGCTGAAGTAAGAGGGGATTTGTACAGGCTTGTTTGTCAGCGTCCGTATGATGGAAAACGGGGTGTTCAGCACTATGTTTGCCTCCGAAGGTTGTTTCACGAACTGGTGTGCATTGCTGATGGCTATCGGCCGGGTAGCGGTGGTGAAGAATGAGCCCCGCATGCCGCACACCATCAGCGGCGCGATAATTATGAATGATAATGTCTGCCGGAGGTAATAGCATTTCAGATGCTGCGGAGAGCAATCAGTCTGTGCTTCGCGGTAGAACTTGATTAAAAACCATATAAGCAGAGCCGCCAGCAGTATGAAGTACCAATGCCGCCATATTTCTATGCCGATGATGGAGCCTAGATTGTTCTCATTGCCGAACTCGTACACTACATCCGCCGTGACGCGCCGTCCGGTGAACGAGCAGTAAACGGTATCCATCAGGTTCATGACGATACCTGCCGAGTTGGTAACCACAAAAATCCATTTGGCTATCTTTCGCAGTAGCGATGTCTCTTTATAGTGCAGGGGAAACAGTACCAGGAGAATATAAAGGCTGTTCGTGTAGCAAATAGCAGAAGTGTCGAAGAACAGGCCGCCGCGAAGCATCTCAAAGAATGAGCTCCAAGTAAATGTGTCTTTGAACTGCCCCCAGTTCTCAAAGAGGAAAGCTAATCTGCATATCTCGTAACAAATGTAAACCCATAACAGGTTGATAAGTATATTCCAGGGTGTTTTATCCGATTTTTTCATTGTCATATTCATTATTGAAGTATTATAGTTCTTTCTAACGGGTTGAAACAGTGGCTCCTATCTCTTGCTCAAGTCTGTGTAGAGTGTTTGCAGGATAACTTTTCCCAGTTCTTCGCGCCGTGGATCGGCGCCTTTCAAGGCTTGGTCCGATACATTATCAAAATGAGTGACTCCATCACCGTCGCGGAAAATGAATCCGTTGTTATAGGTGTGGAATGCAAACGGATAAGTATATGTATCCGCCATCACATCTCGGCTGAAAATAAAATCCTCGTGCGGAAGTTCCATCTGTCCCAGCAGCGTGGCGGCAAGGTCGGTCTGATTGATAATCCTGTCTATCTGCATGGGCTGTTTCACGGCGCCGCCCAAGAGAAGCATCGGGATGTGAGTCTTTTCATCCTGCGTAAACAGATAATCGTTGACACCATGGTCGCCAGTGCAGATAATCAGCAAGTCATCCCACGCCGGAGAGTTTTTCAACTTATCTACAAACTTGCCGAAACAATCGTCCACATAAGCGAACGAGTTTTCCACCTTGTCAGTCTTTATTCTGTTGTAAGGCACTTCGAAAGGCTCATGCGAGCTAAGTGTCTGAAATGTGGTGTACCAGCGTGTGTTTGCTTTGGTCTTCTTTTGAATGTCATCGTAAAGCCATGAAAAGAGATAACCGTCGTGTATTCCCCAACTGCAAGCGGGGGCGGAAGCGGGGAAGTCTTTCTGGTACACTAATCTGTCATGCCCTGATGCGAGGTAATAATCTGATTTATGGAAGATAGTCAAATCTCCCCCGTGTAGCACCGTGGTGGAGTAGCCGGCTTTATCCCTCAGCAAGCGCGGCAGTGCTGGCAGGTGGGATAATTTGCGGGTATATCTTATCACACTCGTAGTGGGCTGTCCCAAGTATCCGCTGAGCAGACACACCAACCCACGGTCTGTGCGGAAGCTGCCCGCATAGCAGTGAGTGAAGAGGACGCCTTCTTTGGAGAGGCGGTCGAAGTTGACAGCCACGTTCGGCACCCCGCCTAAGGATTCTATGAAATGGGTGCATAACCCCTCCCATACAATCAAGAGAATGTTAGGACGGGTAGTGTTCAGTAACTTAATCTCCGGTGTCCCTTTTAAAGGGAAAAGAAATTCAAACTTGCGTTGGCACTCGTCGGGAGAAAAAGTTTGAAACTGCTTGCCGAAGTCGTCCTTCACCGAAAAGGAGTAAATCAGGTTGAACAGTGGGTTCAGGGCGCTGTGGTTATAAAACTGGTTTTTACTGAAATAAGTGATACTGGGATTTTCGGGTCTTCTTTTCAACCCCCGCGTAATCAGGAAAAGAACAACTGCCGTAATGGCAAATATCAGAAACGTGATACCCTGGTTCGGCCAGCCGGGCAGGGAACTTTCAGCTTCCCGGTTGCACATCCTTATCGTGGGCATCAATGCCGCAAAGAAAATGCCGAAAACAAGAAACACTGCCACCAATGCTGCCAGGATGTAAGTAACAGATACACTGGCGAAAACGCCTTTCATTGATCTCAGATAGGCAAAGACCGACGAATCGATTTTGAACTGCCAGAATTTGTAGAGAGCCGTATCGGCCACTGTGGTCAGTGCCACTGCCAACGCCAAGATTGCATCGCACACCAGTAGCACCGGATAGCTGTTGAAGAACGGAAAATGAGCATGTATCCACACGATGAGCAAAGGAAACATGGTGAGGTAGGCAGCAACTTTCAAATCCGTCTTATAGCCGTGACGGTAGATTCTCCACCAATCTCTTATCTTCATGGTGGAAGTGTTCAGGGCACGGTTGTAAATACAGAATAGAGGGCGTTGTATCGCAAGGAAGAATGTAACGCAGACCATGAAATGTAAACTTATAAAAATGAACTCTTTTCCCATATCATTTGATTAAATGAGTTGTTTTACTTTGGCAACGATGGTTTCAGGAGATATCTGTCGAAGGCAAGCCAGCGTATGTAGCCTGCACTTTTTGCTTCCGCCTATGCTGCAAGGCTGACAGGGCAGATGGAGATATATCGCGTTATCCTCGCTCTGACCGTAACTCAGGAATCCGCAAGCGGGGGTGGTACTTCCCCAAACCGACAGAACTTTGGTGTCTACGACCGACGCTAAATGCTGGTTGGCGGAATCCATTGTAATCATTACGTCCATGCTGCTGATGACAGACAGCTCATCGGAGAGCGGGAATCTTCCGGCAAGTGAGGTGCAATGCCCAATGTCGTTCTGCCACTGTTTCAGGAGGGAGACTTCCCTGCCGCCACCAAACAAATAAATATGAAACCCATCCTTAGCCAATAGTTCCGCCACTTGTCGCATCTTTTCCACTGGATACGTCTTGTTGGAATAGCGTGCAAAGGGTGCTATCCCTATGGCTGGATGCCGGATGGGAATTATCTGTCGGGGATGAGAGTCACTGAATACGGAACGGAAGTCAAGACTTACCGGAAAGCCCAAACGTGAGAATACATCCGCATAGCGGTTCATGAAATTAGGCTGTCTCCCTTTGCCGTGCAAAACCTTTCTTCTGCCGGCTCTCATCTTATCTACCATAACCACCTTTTTGCCTACCAGGATAAAGAAGGCGTCAATTATCCACGAGCACATTACATTATGAAGGTCTGCCACATAGTCAGGATGTAGGGAGACAAGCTCTTTCAGCAAGCGACACATCCCGGTCAGTCCCTGATGCTTCCCTTTCAAATCTGCCTTGAATATATGAATGTTCTCCGGCTTGTGGATAAACAGTTGCACAAAGGAAGGGCGCGTCAGGACATCTACCCGCAGATGCGGGTACTGCCGCGCCAATGAGTATATGGCAGGGACAGTCATTGCCACATCGCCTAGGGCGGACAATCTTATTATTAATATACGCTTCAACATTTATTCCCTTTCAGATAAGCTTCCACACCTTCGATGTCTTTGCGGTTGTCTACGGAAAGCGACTTGCAATGACAGTTGTAATAATAGATGGGAACATGGTTCTCCAGGAAACGGAACGAGTCGTTTTCTTCTATTTTCTCTATTGGCCCACGGGGAGTGTTGCGGTAGTATTCCAATGCTTTACGGGTAAAGGCGCCTACTCCTACGAACTTATGGTAAACATAATCCATATTCCCCTTAGGATAGGGGATGGGGCTTCGCGAGATAAACAGGCAACGATGGTCGGCGGCCGTTACAATCTTCAGGTTGGTGGCATCCACTACTTCCACTGGGCTGCTGAAATCGGTCATCAGGTTGGATACATACAGCTCGTCGGTTTTCAAATCTTGGGGAATACACTGCACAATATACTCTTTGGTGAGCAAAGGCTCATCCCCGTTCACCATGACGTAGAGGTCGGCAGGGATGTAGGTAGATACTTCGTAAAGACGCTCGGTGGCAGTGTCGTGTTGGGACGAAGTCATAACCACCTTGGCTCCGAATGCTTCGCAGGCAGACTTTATCTTTTCGCTGTCGGTAGCCACGTAGACTTCTTCAAAGCATTCTACTTCTTTACAATGGCTATAAACCCATTGTATCATGGGCTTGCCGCAAATCATGGCAAGCGGTTTTTCGAAAAAACGGGTTGATTCGGCCCGTGCCGGTATTACGCAAATAATTTTCATACAGTTATCGCTTTATATGTAATTCAATGTTCGGTTTTATCAGAGGTGACATCCGCTGCCGTACGGCGGATACGCCATCGCTTGTGCGACCATAGCCAGTACTCGGGAGCTTTGCTGATGGTACTTTCCAGCATCTTCATAAATTGCAGGGTGTAAGGATAGGAAGCCTCCGCACAGTCGGGGACAATGGTTTTGAAACTCATCAGGTATTGTCCTCTTTTCTCCTTGGTCACTTCTAAGTAAAGAAAATGTGCGTCTATCCTTCTTCCTATTTCCTCGCCTCCCACACTATAAGCAGTGTCTTGGTGCAGAAAGGTGGTCCAGTGATTCAGGACCTTGCTGTTGGGACGTTGGTCGGCAATGAAACCGATGAGGTATTGCTTGCCTTCTTGCCTCATTTTCAGCAGTGTTCGGAATGCTTGCTTTTGCCGGATGAGTAGGGTGTCGAAGCGCGACCGTATTTTTTGCATGACCTTGTCCATAGTTTCGTCGTGCAGCGGGCGATAGATTTCTCCGTTGATGGCGGGCCGCTTGTAATGCCGGGTCACGGCTTGCACCCATTCCCAGTTGCCGTAATGTCCCAGGTAGAGTATGATGGGGCGTCCGTCTTCCGCCAATCTCTCTATCAGCCGGGCATTGTCTACCTTTACACGTCGATCTATCTCCCGGTCGGAGATGTGTAGCAGTTTGATACTTTCTACTATACAGTCACACAAATGATGATAGAATTTCTTTTCTATCCTTTTCAGCTCTTTCCGGTTCTTTTCAGGAAAGGAACGTGAAAGGTTTTCCCTGACGGTCTTTTTTCGATAGCTTGTCAGGTAATATATCAGCAGGTACATGCCGTTGCTATACATGTACAGTAGTCTTAAGGGCATAAAAGCAAAGGCGTACAATATGCCTATAATCAGAATATATCGTATTCTTCCCTTCATGCTTGGTTTAATAATCGGATGATATGTGAAGTCGCCCCGCTGTTCTGCCGGGTATATTCTTTTGCTGTTCGGCGGATATCTTCCAAAGCCGTTTCATTCCCTTTCAAGGTAGCGAACCATCGCTCCAACTCCTGTGGCGAGCGTACAATGCAACCTATACCTCGTTTAATCAGTTCGTTGGGCGTCACCTTCCGGTGTATTTTAGGGCCGAAAGCTACCGGAAGCCCGTAGACAGTAGCCTCGATGATGCTGTGCAGATAGGGAGTGAAACCACCACCCACATACGCCCATTTACCGTACCTGTACAAATAAGCCAAAGCTCCCAGGAAGTCGATGATAAGCACCTGGGTGTTCGAGAAATCGGTGCTTTCATCGCATTCGGAATAACAGAGGGCATTGCCTTCTAAGTGGAACTTGAGGGCATTCAGGTTTTCTTCGCAGATTTCGTGCGGCACGATGATGAAATGTATATCCCTATGCCGGTTGGCAAGGGAGCAGATAAGGCTGGTATCTTTCCGGTCGCTGATGCTGCCGGCAATAAACAAATCTCCTTGTTTGGCAAATTCATCCACCACCGGGTTGTGCCAAGGGGTGGAAGCTACAGCTATCGCATTGTCAAACAGCGGGTCGCCGGTTATGGTAAGATTGTCGTATCCCAATTTCCGCAGGTTGCTTTGCGAAGTTTCGTTCAGCACCATGAAATGCGTGTAAGCATCAAGCGACTGCCGGAACAAGCTCCCGTACCATCGGAAGAAAGGCGAGTGCCGGCTGATGATGGCGGATACCAGGTAAGTGCGAATCCCTTTGGTCTTCAGCTCGTGCAGGTAGTTCATCCAGTATTCGGAGATGATGAAGACAGCCTTCTGCGGGCGAATGATTTCAAGAAAACGGCAGGCATTCTTGCGAGTGTCCAAAGGCAGATAGTAAACGTAGTCCACTTCGGGATGGTAACGGTGTAACACTTCATAGCCGGTAGGAGAAAAGAAAGTGAGCACAATGCAGCATTTGTGTTCCTCTTTCAGTCGTTTGATGATGGGGCGTGCCACTCCATATTCTCCTAAGGAAGCGGCGTGTATCCAAACGGTAATTGTTCCTTCTCCAGGGACTACAAATTCTTTCTCAATCCGCTCTAAGAGGTGGCGTTGGCCTTCGGCTGATTTGCGTAGCTTGCTGTTGGAAGACAGTAGGAATGATAGGTTGCCGATAAGTTTCAGAAATACTTCTCCTATGGTGAGGATAATATTGTATAGTATGTTCATCCTTTTCTGATAATGTGATAATCGGAACAAAGATACGTGGAAAGGATGGAATGAGGAGGACAGGGGTGTCGGTATCTTGTACGGAAACGACCTTGTTTGCTACAGCAATTGCTCTTTCAACATTTCCAACAGGGGCTGGGGAATGTCGGAAGTATCTATGCCTTTGTCTTTGAAAGGGATGACGATGTAGGGAGTTTGGTCATCGGGTTGCTTCAGCTTGCGCAGGTAGACTTCGTTGATGAAATCGTATTGCAGTACTTCGGAGATGAGTAACAGGCGCTCCACGTCAATGTTCTTGCTGTTGAAGATATGGTAGAGCGAGGTGCGCACACAGTGAATCTGCCGGGCGAATTCCGCGTAACTTATGCCGCGCTCGTCCACTTTCTGCTGGATGAGCTTGCCTATGTAAATGTCTTTGAACTTTGATCCCACAGTCTGTGCTTCAGCTTTTCTGCTGTTGCCGGCGCCTGTTCCCCTGTGGCGGGCATTTTCGGTTATACAAAAAGCGTGAGGAACTTTATTGTTCATCTTAAACGTGGTATCGCCAAACACCAGACTGATAAATGAACCGAATAAACACCCCACGCTGGTGCTATATGCATACGACATTTACAGTCATAGAATACATACAACCAACGGAAGCATCATACTGTTCCATCCTTATCAGTCGAAATTTTGGCGATTTTCGTTTAAGGAATGAAGCGGATAACGCTTTCTTTTCTTTAATATATTAATGTATAGGCCCTCAGGTGGTGTGTAACTTCCGCCTTCAGGACGTTGCAAAGATACAAAAGAAACTCGAAACAGTATGAGCCCACAGGATGTTTATTCCCACTAAAAGTAGTGAATATGTTTAAAGCAGGCGTTTTGTTTGAGTTTTTGCGTAGCTATTGAAAAATTCAGCCCACAGGTTTAGTCTGCGTGTACCCTTCTTTCTTCAACAGTTCCAATACCTTTTGTTTGAAATCACCTTGTACTATGATTTCGCCGTCTTTGGCGCTACCTCCTACACCACATTTACTTTTCAGCATCCGTCCCAGTTCCTTTAGATCGTCTTCTGTACCGGTAAATCCGGTTATCAGGGTCACCAGTTTCCCTCCCCTGTTCTTACGATCCAGTTGCACGCGCAGACGCTGTTGTGCAGGTGGCAGTGTCTGTTCTTCAATGTTTTCTTCCGTTTCGTATTGGAAGTCCGGATTGGTGGAGTATACTACATTGAGTCGTTCTTTCCAATCGTTCTTTTTCATAATATGCTTGATATATAGGGATATGTATATGTTCTGTTCCTTGATTTCGACAGGCAAAAATAATGTTTTGCATGGAGTCTTGCAATGCAGTCAAAAGTTTTGTAGAAATTATGTTAACTATCGCCAAGCGTTTATCTACTTTTGCTTATTGTAAGCTAAATAAATGAAGGAGAAGAATGGTCATTATTCCACTATCCGACAGCGGGGTTTTCCTGTTACGATGTTTCTTCCCAGCAGTGGTCGGAAGAAGATTTTTCTTCAATTCAAGAGCAAAATTCTTATCAAACTCATCAATAATACAGAAGATATCCGTAACCTTATCCTTGGTAATCATTGTTGCTGATTTGCAGGGTTTTGTTTTCTTTTTCATGGTCGTATGTGTTTTGAAAGATGAATAAATGTTTTTTACCTCA
>CANQSM010000034.1 GCA_947626525.1 uncultured Phocaeicola sp.
GTTATCGCCGTCAGGTTCTCGATTTGGATGCACAGCACAATGTCAAAGAGCAGCAGCACATAGAAGCCCACGAAGTATAGGCAGAAATGAATGATAACAAATCCAATAAAAAGAAATATAATAGAAGTAATATAACTGATATAGAATGTATTACGCTCGTTTCTTTCTTATTCTTTGATTTCCTTATATTTGATGTTTTAGGTGTAAATTTGTTGCAGATTTGTTGCGCGTTCTCAGAATTTTGATATAACTTTGCATCAAAATCAGATGCTTGAGGCATTGCCGAAAGCAAATCAAAACAAATAAAAACAGACAAATATGGGAAGACCCAAGAAAGCATTAAAAGTAAAAGAGCCGATAAGGCTCAGGGAGCGCAAGCTTGCTAACGGCAACCTTGGGCTCTATCTCGACATCTATGTAAAAGGTACGCGCAAGTATGAATCCTTAGGGCTGTATCTCATCCCAGAGAAGACCCCACTGGACAAGCAGATGAATATCCACACCCGACAGGTGGCGGAGAAAATCAAGGCAGACCGTATCATTGCATTGCAGGAGCGAGGCATCAAACAGTACGAGAAGATTAAGCAGTCGAATATGTCTTTGCTCGACTGGCTACGCAAGTACGAACAGGAGAATTTCGGATTCCGTCCATCGACTTTGAAAGGTCGTGTCGATATGAGGAAGAAAGTGGAGGAATATCTGGAACAGCAAAAGACACCTTATATTTCCATGAGCGAGGTGGATGCTGACTTCTGTCGTGGATTCCTCCGATTCCTTGCAACAGCAAAGAACAGCGTTTGTACAATCAATGAGAGGACTATATCTCCAGGATGTGCCCACCATCATCAAGCCGTCTTTAATGGAGCATTGAACAAGGCGGTAAGAGAAGGATTGCTGACGGCAAATCCGATGAAGAGCCTTGACCGTAAAGAGAAGTTCCAGCCTTCACCAGAGGACAGGGAGTTTCTGACCATTGAGGAACTGCGCTCATTGATGGATTTGCCGTGTTCCAATGAGCAGGTGAAGAAAGCGTTTGTCTTCTCCTGCTTCACTGGCTTGCGATTGAGTGATGCACGCACACTGACATGGCGCAAGGTCTATAAGACACCAGATGGCAAAACCCTCTACATCCATGTGTTCATGCAGAAGACTCAGAAGCCGAACAATATTCCCTTGTCGCAGGAAGCGCTGAACTGCATACAGGTGAAGGATAATTTGGATGAACCTATATTTACCTTACCAGCCAGTGATGCGACCATCAACTATCACGTCAAGAAGTTGGTAAAGGCAGCAGGGATAGAGAAGAAGGTCTCTTTCCATTGCAGCCGCCACACCT
The DNA here is from genome assembly GCA_947626525.1 of uncultured Phocaeicola sp. GTDB lineage: Bacteria > Bacteroidota > Bacteroidia > Bacteroidales > Bacteroidaceae > Phocaeicola_A. Next base: position 1,337 of record CANQSM010000034.1, read on the forward strand.
TCGCCACCATGATGCTTACTCTCGGAGTGGACATATACACGACGAGCAAGCTGCTTGGTCATGCCAATGTGACTACAACAGCCATCTATGCCAAAATCGTGGACAAGAAGAAAGTGGATGCAATGAACCTCGTCAACGACCTATTTACAAAGGATGATAATACCGAAAACTATGAAGATTGAACTACGCAGCCGCAAGCATAAGAGTGGCAACACGACCCTATATCTGGAGTTCTATGAAAAGGGAGGAAAGCGTCGGTATGAATCGCTGAACCTTTACCTTATTCCAGAGAAGACTGAAAACGACCGCAGAGTAAACGAAGCCACGCTGAAAAAGGCATTGAAGATAAAGTCCGAGAGAATACTGGGTATTTGCAGCAAACCAGAGGAAAAGGATGTATCTACACCTGCTACTGAGTTTACAAAATGGATGGATGAATACCTACTTCACCTTCAAAATGGAGACAGATATTCGCTTGCGTATCAGAAGCATATGCGGAGCACCGTCAACATAGTCAAGTCATATTTGGTTCACATCCACCGTCCCAGTCTCATGATGGATAAGGTGGACAAGTCCTTCTACAAGAACTTTCTCACATATATCAAAGATGTGTACCGAAACATGAAGTCTCCCAATCGTCCGAAGCCATTGTCGCCCAAAACAATGCTGCTGATACAGACCGATGTCAACTCTATGCTGAAATATGCGGTGGAACAAGGCGTGTTACAGAAGCATCCGTTCTATGAACTGGAAAAGCGAGAGACCTTTGTGAAGACACCAAGCGACAGGGACTATCTTACCGTAGAAGAGTTGAAACGCATATCGGAAGTCAAAACTGGCAGTCCCGTTACTAAGCAGACATTTATGTTCTGCTGCTTTACAGGTTTGCGCCATAGCGACTTGCTACAACTGTATTGGAGAGACATCCGAGAGACAGAAGATGGGCTACAAGTGTATGTCCAATCCATGCAGAAGACGAAGAAATCCGCAATAATCCCTTTGGGGAAGCAGGCTTTGGAATGGATGCCGGAACGAGGCACAGCCTCACTTGATGACAGGGTGTTCACACATATCCCCCTTCTCTGCAATGCCGACCGTGCCTTGAAGCGTATGACAGCTAAAGCAGGAATAGACAAATCCATTTCCTTCCATTGCAGCCGTCATACCTTTGCCACCCTCATTCTGACAGCAGGAAGTGACATCTACACCACAAGTGAGATGTTGGGGCATACCAACATCCACACTACGGAAATCTATGCCGATGTGGTTATGGAAAAGAAAGTCGATGCGGTTAATATGCTTAACGGCATCTTCTGATTTCACAAGAAGTGTTCGATGTGCGAGCCACAATAAGGGTTCGTGCTTGGAACACTTCTTTTCCCTCTTGTTGATGCTTATTGACTTTATTTGCGCTAAAAACAAGTTTTTTTGATACTATTTTAGCCAATACAATTATTTATTTTCATTTTATTTCCATATTTTCAAGACAAAGTAGTAACTTTGCATCTGAAATAAATGGAACAGGTATCATGAATAAAGTAAAGATAGATAATATACAACAAGAAAATGTTCAATCATGTGCTATTGCTGTGATTGGACTTGGCTATGTTGGTTATCCATTGTTTTGCTCAATATCTCATGGTTATGAATGTTGGGGCATGGACATTGACGAGAAGCGAATAGAAACTTTATCTATGGGTGTAACCATGATGGAAGGTTCTCAAAATAATATTCATTTAACATCATTGTGGAGTGACATTTCTCATTGTACAATGTTTATTGTAACGATACCGACACCTGTAGATTACCATAACAGACCTGATTTATCAGCTCTAAAGGCAGTGTGTTATTCCTTGGGTTCAATATTAAAAGCAGGTGATATAGTTGTATTTGAGTCAACTGTTTATACAGGAACTACAGAAGAAATTTGTGTTCCTATACTGGAGGAGTCTTCAAGACTTAGATTGAACAAAGACTTTTCGGTAGCGTATTCTCCCGAACGTATAAATGTTGGAGACAGTCTTCATACACTGGAAAATACGCCAAAGATATTAGCGGCTTCGGATTCAACTACTTTAGAAAAGGTGCGCAATATCTATGCTACCTTTATGAAAGCACCTATTGTAATTGCTAAAAACATTAAAGTAGCAGAAACCGCAAAGATGTACGAGAATGTGCAACGTGACGTATTGATAGCTTTGGCTAACCAATTTTCTGATTTTTGCCATGAGGAAGGAATAGATGTACATGATGTAACCCAATGTGCATCTTCTAAATGGAATTTTTCAAATGTTAATCCTGGCCTTGTTGGTGGACACTGCATAGGAGTTGATCCATATTATCTTCTAAATAGGGCAACTTCAAAGGGAATTAAACTACCTCTTGTAGAAACGGCCCGACGAATTAATGAAGTAAAGTCAGAGACAGTTGCTCATAGAATATTAGAAATAGCTAGAACCATAAGCGGTTCACATAATTCACCCAATATTCTGTTATTAGGCTTCTCATACAAGCCTAATACAAGTGATATAAGGAATACTAAAGTGGCGGATGTAATAAAATGGCTTCAAAACAAATGTAATGTGGATTGCTTTGATCCTTTAGTTGATATCGAACAAGCCTACGAATGCTATGGTATTACTCTTAGTACATTAGATAATATCCAATCTCGCCAGTATGAGCTCACTGTTTTAATGGTTCCGCATGATATATTGGCAAATATGGACTTTTCATCTATACGTCATATCGATATAAAAGAAATCTTATGATACAACAAGTTAATAATCATTCTGTTCGTGAGGTTATAGAACATCAAACAGATATAGAGTATCTTAAAGTGTATTACCAGGAACATGGTAATTTTCCCGTGTTTATGCAAGTACTTATAGAAACGAGGACTGATTGCAACAATCATTGCCCATTCTGTCCTCATGCTTTCAATAATAAGTCTCTTGGTATTATGGATTGGGAGTGCTACACTACAATCATTGATCAATTATGTGAAATACAATATAATGGACGAGTAGCATTAATGCTTTCAAATGAACCGTTATTGGAAACCCGTCTTGAAAGAATGATAGAATATGCAAAAGATAAATCACAGCGTTTTTTCTTGGATATTACGACAAATGGCAGATTATTAACAGTCTCTATGGTAGATAAACTCTTTAAGTTGGGACTAGATAATATCAACATAAACGATTACAGAGGAGACAGAGACATCTATCCAGAAAAATGGTCATCATACCTGGATCCTATATTTGGTGCGTATGGGAATAATCCAAAAGTTAGTTTCAAGCGTAGAAGATTGGATGAAAAACTTCCTAATTATGCGGGAAATATTCCGCAGGAGTTTAATCCTGATGACTTTGGTTTCTGTAACTATCCTTTTAGAAAGTTGACAATTGCTTATAATGGAAATATCCTTTTGTGCTGTGACGATTTCATGTATGATACTAATTTCGGCAATGTAATGGAGGATAAATTGATTGATTGTTGGAATCACCCAGACTTAAATAAAGCAAGGTTCTCTTTGTTAGAGAATAGCCGCATTGGACTCTGTAAACGTTGCAACGATTATCAAGATTACAATGTGTTTTGAGTATGATGAGTAAAGCAATTCATAACGAAACCGACTTCCAGACTCGTACGGCATTTCAATGCCCTTTCTGTGGATTTGTTGGCCCCCTAGAGATGATGGGTGCCGATAGATTTCCTGTACTCCAAAAATTACAAGTAATAGGAGCAGGAAGAAGGGCTGCCAAATGCCCAGTGTGCAAATCCACGGATAAAGAAAGACTGATCTATACCTTCCTAAAGGATGTAGAAAAGTTGGAACTTAAGAGTGACTTGACAATCTTGCATATTGCTCCTGAGAATAATCTTCAGTTGTGGCTTGAATCAGTATCTGCCAACTACATTGCAGGTGATGCATTCCTTCAAAATCAGAATTTTATTGGGAATGTACAATTAGTAGATATTAGAGATACTGTTTTTCCAGACAATAACTTTGACTACATAATATGTAACCATGTTATTTGTGATATCAAAGAAGACAAATTGGCTTTATCTGAGATTTATCGCATATTAGGTTATGGAGGAGTGGCAATATTACAAGTCCCCATAACAAAGGTTTTGGGGACTGTTGAATATGAAAATGTCAAGACAAAAGAAGAACGTGAGATTGCATATGGCTATGGTTATCACGAAAGAATATACAACGATGTTGATTATAGTGAACTACTTTCTTCCATTGGATTTAATGTCAAGATTCGTAATCTCTCTAAAGAATACGAAGGTAACGGATTAAATCCAGCAGAAGATTTATATATATGTAGAAAATAATATGGTATTAAACAAAGAGCAGTTTGAAGCTTTCCGTATGGAAATAGCAACATTCGGAAACATCCCAATATTGAGCAAATATTGCGGAATTGGTTGTGTATTCTGCAAAGTTCACACGGATTCGTATCTTGGACATTATCCCAAAATTCCGGCTATTGACAGGGAGGATTTAATAAAAGGATTCGAATATATCAATCCCAATGTGAATTATGTCCGATTAGGTGCAGGTGTATTGGTCGCACCACATACAGACCCATTCCTTCATCCTGAGATTTACGAGTTCATAAAGTTGGCTTCAGAGTACTTCCCTACAAAAAAAATCACGACAGTAACAACAGGTGCTTATATTAGGGAGGATAAAATAGAATTTTTAAATTCAATCTCGAATTATGGAATAGACTTGTCGCTGATTACCATGCAAAAACAACGAGAAGCGATAATTCCGCGTTCTGAGCGAGAACGTACTATGTTTCTTCTTAAATATGCACCTTTAAACAAATGTACTCTCATGTTTACAGGAGAGCTAGATGAAGTAAAGAAGGACTTGGAATTGCTTTATGAACTTGGTGTTGATAAACGTGTTCGTCAAATTCTTGTTAGACGCATGGAACATACTGCTACATCCCAATCTCGTTTGAAGGAACTTTCACAACACTGCATTGACCATTATGAGGAATGTATTACTTGGATAAAGAAAAATTACCCCAATGTTGTCTTTACAGTTCCTATTCTAAAAGATGTTTTCCGAGGAGGCAACAATGAATATTTCATTGATGCAGACGAAAGGATAGAAAAACAAAAGAAGATAATCCAGGATTTACCAGCTGGCACTTTTGTAAACTTAATCTGTCCACTTTCCGGATATGACTATTTTACTAAAGCATTTTCTGGATATAAAAATGTGACAACAAATCTTATTAAGAATAATCTTTATGGTGGTTCTGTTTCTGTATCAGGATTACTTAATCATCAGGATATTAAAGAACAATTTCATCCAGAACATAACGATGTGATGATAATGCCATATGAGATGTACAATTCGGATGGAATGGATCTGTTAGGTGAGAAGAAAGAACAATTGGAAGACTATTATAACGCAAAAATCATATTGGTTTAGAATGAAATCTATAAAATGGGATAAAATCAGGCTATTAGTCACCAATGGTTGTAATTATCGTTGTCCATTTTGCCATAACGAAGGCCAGAAAAAGAATGGCCATTCGGGGATGATGTCTGTAGAGCCCTTCAAACAGCTAATAAGGTATATTGAGGGACAGGAGTTGTCAGAAATCAATTTTAGTGGTGGTGAGCCTTTTTTACACAAAGAAATTGTTGACATGATTGTTTATGCCAATAATCACATGAAATGTGATATAAGCTGTGCGACAAATATATCTTTGATATCAGACAAGCAGATTGAGCGTTTGGTAAATACAAGAATTAAGTTCAATATCCAATTTCCGTATGTTACAGAAAATGATTTTGCAAGAAGTACGGGTACTGGAAAACTATGCAATATTCTTGAAAAGATTAAGGCGGTGAAATCTGCTGGCATAAAGATTGGATTAAACACTGTGATTCAATCTCCTAATACTGATTCTATTGAACAAATGATAAAATTTGCCTTGCAAAATGAATTGCCTTTGAAACTTTTGCCACAAATAGGGTTGGAAGGCAGCCAACGATTCTTAGATAACATTCAGCCCATATTGGAAAGATATGCTTTGCAGTTTGTCAACAAGGGAACTGGGGCATTAAGATGGACTATTGGGAACGATAGTCATCAAACTTCTGTTTTATACATTGACTCACCATGTTTCAGTCGGGATATTGAGACTTGCAGGAATTATGGAGAAGTAAGAATTCTTCCAGATTTCATGATGCAAAGTTGCATTCTTAAAGAAGCAAATGAACGGATTTGTCTGGAAGAAGGAAAAGATTATGTAATTGGCCAATTTGAAAGATTATGGAACGACTTCAGTCACTGTTAAGACAATACAATCTGTCACATAAAGAGGATTTGGTGCTTGCTCCATGGAGCAAGCAGTATTGCGAAGAAGAGTTTCCCAAATACTGGGAGATTGTTTATTCTATTTTGCAATTATTTGATAAGAACAGTAGGGTCTTGGAAATAGGCTGCGGATTGGGTGACGTAACGGCAATGTTGTGTTACCTCGGCTTTAAGCACGTCACTTCTCTTGAAAAAGATGAACAAATTTCCCGTGCAGCACAGAGGCGGATTGTAGACATGTTCGGCATGAATGGAGTTGTAAGGAATGAGAATTATCCAAGCAACAAACAATATACAGCTGATATTCTAATTCTCGTTAATTGTGTATATGCTGACCAGCTAAAGACAAAGCGAGAATACGTGGATTTGATACAAAAGTATTATGTATGTGCTGGTAGTCCAAATCATTTCCTAATGGAAGTCATTGATTCGTCATACGCAGAAAAGAACAGTGAATTCCCTGAATATATACGGTTAAGCCGTCAAGACGTAGAAGGTCTATTTCGTAATTATAAAATTAGTTCCTGGGAAACTTACAAATACCCCTATAATAGTAAAAGCAAAACGCTTTATTTGATAGAAAGACAATGAAGATACTGATTGTTACAACAGAAATAGGTCTGGACGGCGGAGGTATGTCTTTATCTTGTACCAGACTGACAAGAATATTATCACAAAACAATGTTGTAGAAGTGGTCAACTCTTCTGCTACATCCATTCTTGCTGCGTCAAGTGGAATATTCCCGTTGTTAGGAAAATCGATCCGGATGGAATATAAGTTAAAAGAAGAGTCGGAAAAATACTATGGATTTGACTTCGTGATAGGTTTCGGAGGAAAATTTAATGGTTATTATGCCTCATTATTGGCGAAACAGATAAAAGCAAAATATATACTTTGCTTAAGAGGAAGTGATGTCAATTTGGCGAAATGGTCAGAAGAAGACAACTGGTATCTTCATGAATCATCGAAATGTGCAGACAAGATTGTATGCTTATCGAATGAAATGCGACAGAATATTCTTCTGTCTAATAGTTCCGTCAGAGACAAAGTCGTCATTATTCCTAATCCGTTAGAGGGCGATTATACTGGAGTATCCTTTCCCAACCTCCCTTCATCAGTAGTTATTGGCTGTGCAGCTTCTCATTTGAACGAGAAAAAGGGAATTGCCAATCTCTTGTGCATGGTTGCAGAATTCAAGAAAATATCAGAACTTCCAATAAAGTTAATGTTAGTGGGAAGTATTGATGATGATTTGAAATGCGAATATCAACAGATTATTGATAAGCAGAGCTTGCATGACAATGTTGAGTTTCGTGACAAGACATCACGGACAAGCTTGATATCTATAATGAAAGACTGGGATTTCTATGTTCAATGCTCTGTTTGTGAAGGCCACCCAAACGCTATATCTGAAGCTTTGCAAAACGGCTGTGCTTTTATTAGTACAAATACAGGTTATATAGCAGAGATTGTATCTTCGGAGTTTCCTGAGTTGTTCTTCAAAGAATGGAATCCTGTATCTATGGCGATTTCGCTTAAGAAACTCATATCTTTAGATGACAAAGAAATTATTTATTCAAAAGTGTTCAATTCGATACAGCATAATTGCGATAAACAGGAAATAATTGATAGATGGACAAACTTGTTGCGTTGTGATATAAGTAAAAAAGTGCCAAACAGTATTGAACATATAATAGCTGTTGGTCTTCATGATGTCCAAGGTGATTCGTACGACAGTATCACTACGCCAGTTCTTGTTTTCCATAAATTTGTGGAAAAGGTACATCAGTATGGTTATGGTCTGTGTTCAATGAATGATTATTTGGCGAAAAATATAGAAGAAAGAAAGTCTTGGATTGTTTGTACATTTGACGATGGGTATAGTGGATTGAATGATTACGCCTTGCCTATTATGAAAAAGTATGGTTATACAGCTACTGTTTTTGTATGCACCGGTCTTATAGGAAAAGACAATAAATGGAACAACAAAGATGCAGTGCTTAGGCAGCATCTAAATATGGATGAACTGCAAAACCTTCATCAACATGGTTGGGAGATAGCTTCCCATGGAGTTTCTCATTTCAACCTTCTTAAACTCACAGATGAAGAAATGGAACATGAGCTAAAGGAGTCGTATGACTTTCTTTCTACTAAATGGGGGATGGTATTAACTTACGCTTATCCTTATGGTGCCTATAACGATTTCATAAAAAGTCGTGTGGGAAAATACTATAAGTATGCCTTTTCTGTAATTAAAGGTGGAACCACACTTATTTCAGACGCATTACAGATAAGAAGATACTCAATAACTGAAATCTATAGTATGTTATCAATTACTATTGAAGAAGCATAATTAGAAGATATAGCATAGAAGGTCATTATGAAATCATATAAAAACAAGATATTGATATTTGCTTACGATGGGACTGGCGTGGGGCACTTAATGTGCCTTGTGAAAATCGCGTCGGGATTAGCTTCAAAATTCGATATACTTATTGTAACTGGTCATACTGTTGTATCAAAAGTGGTCAAAAATGGCGTTAGATATATCCAACTTCCAAATTTCTATGAAGAAATTGCAAAAGGAAATAAATCTGATGCTGATATTAATGCTTCAAGGATAATACAGTTACATCAAATAGTTAATGAGTTCAGACCAGATGCTTTTATCACCGATTTCCTGCCATTAGGGAAACGTTGTGAACTTCTATATATTATACGTAAATACAAGTGCTTGAAGTATTTTACATTACGTAGTGAAATTGGAGGGGAACGGATAATGCACGAAGATGTTTTCTCACCAAGAAACATAAAACTTTTTGTCCAACATTATGATCGCATATTTGTTACAAGTGATTTGGCAATAACAAGTATGGATATATTTTCATGGTTGCCAACTGAAGTAAAGAAGAAAATCACTTATACAGGTTTTGTTACATATCCCGTAAACAAGTGCCATGCGCAGAAATTAAGACTGTTAAAACATTCAACGGGGTATCGGAAATGGATAGTATGTTCCATTGGTGGTGGAAGAGTCGGCAACGAATTGCTCGAATCATGTTATAAGTTAGCAAAGACTAATCAATTTAACGATTGTTTCTTTGATATAGTTTTGGGCGAATACAACAAGGCTAGTATAAATTCAACAGAATGCTTACCGAATGTATGCATATCAAACTGGATAGATGATTTGTACATGTATCACGCTTCTGCTGACATGGTTATTTGTTGTGGAGCATACAATACGTTAGTTGAATGCATGCAGGGACTCCCCAAAACTGTTTTAAGTTATTCTGTACAAAATCCTCAGTTTGAAGATGAGCAACAACAAAACATCTTAAAACTTGGGAATTATTATTCTATCAAGCATATAGATAATTTGAAAAATCTAGAGAAAATGGTCGTGAGCTTATTACAATATAATGATTGCGATAATAGTCAAGATATATTAAACATGAATGGAATAGATAATATCTGTAACACTGTTATGAATGATATTATGAATGTTCCGTTATAATTAAATGACAATGATAGTATGAAAAGGATACTAGGTATATTTCGCGGATTCCCAGGTTTGGGAAGAGTTGTTGCAGGAGTGTCTTTATTGGAGACTCTAAGGGACAATTATGATTGCGATGTGAGAGTAATTAGTTATCTTCAAGGTAACAAATATCTGGAATCTCGTGGCTATGTGAATCTTCCAGAGGCTACTCCGATGGACTTTTGTTCTATCGGCTTATTGCCCACAAACAAGATGGGGGTATATATTCATGACACTATAAGAGGTTTTATGCCAGATGTGATTCTCATTGATGGGGAGCCTTTAATTTTACAGTCAATAAAGATCTCTCATCCAAGTATAAAGATTATAACCTTACTTAATCCTGCAGACGTGAATAATTCTCACAACGACAAGGAAGCCATGGATTATTTTAATGCTTTGTATTCTTTAAGCGATTTGGCAATTGTTCACGGTTTGAGATTGATAGAAAAGGACCAGAGATACAAAAACTTAATCTCAATTAATACGATTATTCGACATGAAATCATCTCCATGAAGAATATTCCGAATAAAAACATATACTGTGTACTTGGTGGTGGTACAGTCAATGTCGCTCATCAGTTCGAGGATTCCACGTTAAAAATTGGCGAACTTTGCCAAAATGTAGCTTCACTATTGCCCGATTACACTATGCACATAATCTGCTCAAGCCAGAATGTTTATAATGCGTTAAAAGAAAACAATTACCCAGAAAACGTAATACTTCACGAAGGAATCTTATCTGCTCAAAAGTATTACAACGATGCTAGTCTTGTAATCACAAGGTCTGGTCGCAACACATTGAGCGAACTTGCGGTTTTAGGCATTCCCGCAATAACATTCGTTTCTGGGTGTTCATACAGAAAAGTCGAACAATCCAACAATATACATGATTTAAATATACCTACCATTGTACTTGCAAATCTTGAAATAGCAACAGAGGAATTTGCCGAGTTGTGTGTTAAAATGATAGGGGAAGAGAGGGCTTGTCATTTTCAATGCGGTAATGACGAAGCTATCAAACACATTATGCAGATATGAAGTTCATCCACATAAGTGATATTCACCTCACAGAAAATGGTCGTGTAATATGGGGCGTTAACACTCTTGACCATTTCTGTAAAGCCATTGAGAGAATAAAAGATCTTGATGGTATTGATGGTATTTTTGTTAGTGGAGATTTGTCTGATGATGGAAGCTGGTGGACATATGAATACATAGACAAAGCATTTGCGGAGATTGGAATTCCAACGTTTTGCTGTCCAGGTAATCATGATAACTTGGAAGAGTTCTATAATGGTTACAAACCTTCATTTTATAGTAATAATGAAATGGTTGAATTTTGCGGATGGAATTTCATCATGCTGAACTCTGCTGTGCGTGACATGTCGAGAGGATTCTTTAACCCAGAAAAGCTATTCAATCTGATTCAACAATGTAAAGGGCCTATTGCGCTTGTTCTCCACCATCCGCCAATAGAACAAGATGGTTGGCTTAATCGAAAATTATTGGAGAAGCGTGATAGATTTAACGATATAATTCAGCAAGCAGAGAATGTTAGATTGGTTTTATATGGGCACACCCATTACCACACGAAAAGAGTTATAAATGGAATATTTTATAGTTCTGCTCCATCGATTGGTTTTGCGTTTAACCCCAATTTGAACAAATTTGAAATAGCAGATGGCGAGGAAGGGTTTAGTATAATAGAAATAGATGGTGACAATATATGGATATCAAAACAATTTCTATAGAAGACTGGAATTCCATAATAATAGAAGTAACTATTATATTTCTGTCTTGATATATAATTTGCGAATACATTTTTAGTAAAAAAACAACAAACTATGCTATTGCAAAGAAAATGAAAGTAGATAAGAACCAAATAAGATTTATAGTAGATATTGTTGATCACTGTAACTTGAACTGTAAAGGCTGTGGTCATTTTTCTCCGTTGGCGCCAAAGTCTTTTCTTGACATAGAAACTTTTGAAAACGATTTGCGCCGATTGAATGAACTATTGAATGGAAATATCTATTGTTTTGAACTGATGGGTGGAGAAGCGTTACTACATCCTCAATTAGAGGATTTTATAGAAATAACGGCTCAATATGTGTCTGGAATGAAACATCTTTGTACAAATGGGGTTCTTCTCCCCAAGCTTCCTGATAGGATATATCAACTGTGTGCTCAGACTGGAACAACTATATGTGTTACTATGTATCCAATTCATATTGATTGGAATGAGATTAATAGGAAAGCAAATTTGTATGGAACAAAATTATACCAAATAAAAACTGTTGGAGAATCAGAAAAGAAATGGTTTAAAAATCCAAGAGATAAGAATGGCAACCGGAATGTTGAAGAGAATTTTAATTCGTGTTTCTGGAAGTCAAGATGCATTGTCTTAGAACGAGGAAGAGTTTCTTCGTGCGTCGTTCCATTCAAGGCAAAATTCTTCCAGAATTATTTCAAATCAAATGTTTTTGATACAACGGAACAAAACTCTATTGACATCTATAAGGCTAAGGATATTGATGAAATTGTTGAATTCTTAAATAAGCCAATACCATGCTGTAGATACTGTCTTCCAAATAAAGAAGAACAGATTCAATGGGGTGTTTCAAAAAAAGATATTAGTGAATGGATTTAATTAATTGAAAACAAATAATTATGAATAAGATACTTGTAACAGGTGGTGCAGGATTTATAGGCTCAAATCTTTGTGAATACTTGATACATAAAGGATTTGAGGTCGTTTGTTTAGACAACTTCTCAACTGGTCATATCAGAAATATTCAGTACTTAATTAATAATCATTCCGATGCGTTTTCTTTGATTGAGGGAGATATTAGAGATTTAAACACATGCATTAGAGCGACAACAGGTGTTGATATGATTCTACATGAGGCAGCATTAGGCAGCATACCAAGAAGTATTAATGAGCCAATTACAACAAATGACGTTAATATTGGTGGTTTTTTAAATATGTTAGTTGCAGCGAGAGATTGTAAAATAAAAAGATTCATATTTGCAGCAAGCAGCTCAACGTATGGAGACAATACAGACTTACCCAAGGTGGAAGAAAATATCGGAAAACCTCTATCTCCATACGCATTAACCAAATATGTAGATGAATTGTATGCAGAAGTGTTCTCCAAGACATATGGATTAGAATATATAGGTTTGAGATACTTCAATGTATTTGGAAGACGGCAGGATGCTAATAGCACATATGCCGCTGTAATACCACTATTTATCAAACAGTTAATGCAACACAAATCTCCTGTGATAAATGGAGATGGTACGCATAGCCGTGATTTTACTTACATCGACAACGTGCTACACATGAATTTACTGGCAATCAAAACGACAAATCCAGATGCTGTTAATCAGATTTATAATACTGCATGTGGAGAGAGAACTACGATTTCACATCTTGCAGAATTGACAAAAGCCATGCAGTCAAAAATTGATTCAAATATTGCCAGCGTAGAGGTTAAATATCGCTCTATGCGCCTTGGAGATATTCCACATTCACAAGCGAGTATAGAAAAGGCGAAAAGGTTGTTAGGATATGTGCCCTTGGTTAACTTTACAGAGGGACTAGAAGAAACTATAAAATGGTATTATTCCGATGGTAATCATTCCCTTTTAACTGATTGGAATAAAAGTGTATAGAATTGTTACAAACCATAAAATATAATCATCATGGCAGATATTAATCGCTTAAAACTGGTGTTAGTTGAAAAGAAGAAAACCAGTAAATGGTTAGCAGAGCAACTTGGCGTAAACGCTTCAACCGTGTCTAAATGGTGTACCAACTCATCACAACCAGACATCGCAAGTTTGCTAAAGATATCTGATTTGTTAGAAGTGGATATTAAGGAGTTGATAGTTAGAGAGTATGAAACGTTTATGCTGTCAAAAATTTCTAATAATTCAAGTCTTGAGTAATAAATCATATGGCAAAGAAAAGAGAAATACGAAATAGTACAGCTGAGTTCCTAACCTTTGTAGCTGAAGGAAGGGAGAATGGCATACAGGTATTATACAAAGACGAAACTATTTGGGCTACCCAAAAGGCAATGGCAGCCTTGTTTGATGTTGGCACTCCTGCCATCAACAAGCATCTTGCAAATATCTTTGCGGAGGGTGAATTGAAGAAAGAGGCAACTGTTTCCAAAATGGAAATAGTTCAAACGGAAGGCAACAGAGAAGTCAAACGCATGATGGAACTCTATAACCTTGATGCCATTATCAGCGTGGGGTATCGTGTCAACTCCATCCGTGCGACCCAATTCCGCCAATGGTGTACATACGTCATCCGACAGTTTTCACTCCGAGGTTATATCATAGACAAGAAACGAATGGAGAACGGAGCGTTCATTGACGAGGATTACTTTGAGCATCTGCTGTCTGAAATCCGTGAGATTCGTATGAGTGAACGGCGATTCTATCAGAAACTCACGGACATATATGCCACCAGCATTGACTATAACAGAGATGCTCCTACTACAAGAATGTTCTATAAGAAGATGCAAAACAAAATGCACTTTGCTGTGCATGGTCATACAGCAGCAGAGTTGATTGTTGAGCGAGCTGATGCGGCAAAAGAACACATGGGACTTACAACTTGGGAGAAAGCACCAGACGGTAAAATTGTCAAGGCTGATGTGAGCATTGCCAAAAATTATCTAAAAGAGAATGAACTTGATGACATGGGTAAACTGGTCAACTCTGTTCTGGACTTTGCACAACGTATGGCAGATAGACACATTCCTATGACAATGGAAGACTGGGCAAAACGAATAGACATAGTTCTTGAGGCTGGTGGAGATGCCGTTTTGAATGATGCAGGGCAGGTGACGGCAGAATATGCAAAAGAATATGCGGAGAGTGAATTTGAGAAATACCGAATCATACAAGACCGCTTGTTTAAGTCGGATTTCGATAAGTTCGATGAAGACGACAATCTTCTTCCATTGGATTTCAAAGATTGATGTCTCTAAATGTGAAATAGCAAAATTGTATGGGCATTTTGAGTAAGTTATTTGGCAACAAGAAAACAAACGAAGCTGATGAGCAGCACAAGGAACAGGGGAAAAGAAAATTCTCTCCTGTTCTGCCCACGCTCATGCATGACGAGCCAGCCAGTCTTGCCAAATACGTGGATAAGAAGATGCCTGTGCTTATTATCGGAGGCAAGTACCATCAGACACAAGTTGTTCTCACTTCCAATCCAAATGAGAAGAAGTTTACTGCCAGTAATGGAAAGGCATACCCTGGTGTTACCATAGGAATGGTGATGGGAACAGAAGGTGCACAGGAACAGCAAAATCCAAAAGAGCTAAAGATTTGTCCATCCAACCCGAAAGCAGCAGATTTGCCCAAAGGCGAGAAAAAGGAACAGCAAAAGAACCCTTTCGTTCTCACGTTTCCAACGAATATCAAGCACCCGACACTCGGAGAACGCTATGATGAGTATTGTGCCAGTCTTCCACCATTTGACTTTTATGAGGGTGACAATGAAGATAAAATCCCTGCCGATGCAGAGATGGAAATCAGCGACTACCTGAACAGGTTGGCAGATACACTTGCCTATTGTAGGGATGTTGAGAAGAAGCAAGGATTTGTGGCTGCGGAACAATACTATCTGTTCCTTATCGGGCATCATCCTTGGGAACCTGATGCCTACGATGACCTGCTGGAACTGTATCGCAACAATGGCAAGAACGATGCGTTTGAAGCCTTGCGCCTTTATTCCATAGACCATTTCTCTAAGAGACGTGAACGAATGGAACGGCAACTGACCTCAATTGCAGAACAGCAGGGAGTGAAAGAGATGGCAACGGAAGCCATAAGAAAAGGGGAAAAGGTCTCGTACTTCCGAGGGCTGTTTACCCTGTACGACCCTTTCCCCTGCATAGAGCATTGGAAGCGGCTGATACCTATCTTCTCGGACCCCGAGTAGCCGACTTGGAAGGTTTGTTCCTGCTGGCATATCTGGCGGCACGATAGGCAAACCTCCACCAGTCCTCATCATCATCTTTCTTTGGTTTGTCATCAGACGACGAACCGCCGCCACCACCCGAATACATGGGAGTGGTAGCATCACCGATAGCGGTTGCCACCATTCCTGCGGCAGTGGAAATGACATTTTCCAATGTACCGTCAAACAGGTCTCCAACGATAGTTCCCTGCACGCTCTCCAAAGCATAGGCAGTTGGCTTCGGCATGTTATCCAGGAATGTTCGCAAGCCAGAAAGCAGTTCATCGAAGATTGCCCCTTTGACCATCATGACGGAATTGCCCAGTTGTGCCTCCTTCATCCTTTCCACATTATTTGCCGCCTGTCTCACCTCAACCTCAGCATTAACCTGCCGTTGTCGAAGCGATGCAATCTGGTTCTCACATTGCATGAGTCGGCTCTTGCGGTCACGGATTTTGTCACCCAAGGCAATCTTCTGCTTCATCAGTTCTGATGTTCGTTCCTCATATTCAGACAGGGTGATTTCCTTGTTTTCCAAGTCCTGCTTCAAGGATTCAATCTGATGGTTAAGTCCATTGTATTGCAGTTCCAACTTGCTGATAAAGATTCTTAGCTCAATGGCACGGTTTTCCAACTCCGGCAACTCACGTTTCAACTGATAGTACATCTGAACCTTGTCCTTATGCTGTGCGCCAGAAATCTCCACAGGGTCGCCACGCATCAACCCATATTTACTGTTTACCTGTTCGTAGAGTTCTGTGTGCAGCTGCTTCATAATCTCCTGACCTGTCGCTTTGTCCTTACCAAACAGCCCTTTGTATGAAACCACAGGTCGCTCCCTGCCAGTCTTCTTTTCTGTTCTCATCACAACAGGAATGATGGTCGCATGGCAATGTGCCGTAGTCTCGTCAAGATGCACATCAAATCCGATGATGTTCTCTTCACCATACTTCTTTGCCATCCAGTCATAGAGGTCGGTAGCCCATTGCTCGATTTCATTCATTCGCTGGATGTGGCTGTTGTCCGCTGTTCCGTCACGCTCGAAATCGACTGCCTGATTACCGAATGCCATCATGTTCATTACTTCGTGGTCACCGCTGAAAACGAACTCCACAATCTGGTTGGACATCTTCGCAGCTGCTGGGTCGTTCTTCTTTACCTCCGGGTTAGGCTTCACCCCCAGTTCCTCCAACCTCTCCTTGAAACGTTCCTCAACAGGTTTTGATGTTCCCATCTTTTGGATAATACCACCCTTGGCGACCTCAAAGTTGAGATGTGCACGGGTGATGTCGTACCAATGCAGCGGTTTCTTGTTCACTGTCTGATAGTGCTTCTCGTCCCACCTGCGCTGGTTCTCGGCAGCCTCCATCGCTCCGATGGACTTTCTGCCCTCAAAGTGCATCGCACCTTTTGGCTCATTACTCATATTTCTGTTCTGTTACGTTATAGTTCTACATTGTGAATGTCCTCACGTTCCAAGCCTATGGATCGTGAGACATTCCTTTTCTTGTATTGCTTTGGGGTAGTGGGGGCATTCATCCTTGTCCCAGACGATAGGCTGGCATGGCAGGCACGGGAACATGTGGGGCATGAGACCGTTGCTGTGCCGCCCTGAGCCTCGCAGAGGTGAATGGGCATATTGTGTTATGCCCCCACTTAATCAGTTGGGCCGTGGAGCAAGCTCTGCGCGCCCGACCATCCTACTCATGCTGCCCATAAGGAACAACAGTTCCGTCTTCGTCAGCGAAATCAAAAAGGCTCTGAGGCATCTTTGCAGCCTTGGAGGGTATAGTTGCCTCGGAAGAGGTGATAATATCCGTCTGAGGCTTTTCTGATGTCTTCATGATGACAGTGGCCGTATCTGCACCTTGTACAGATTGGGCTGGTGGTGATAAAACTGGAGAAGTCTGATTTCTCTCAGCAAGGAGAAGACGGTTGGGATTGGTGAACGCCCGTCCCATGGCATGACCATTCTGCACACTCACGACATCAACAATGGAGGTGACGAAATCAGACGAGCGGCTGATAAGTCCCAGCTGTTCCATCTTGTCGAGCAGGTTGCGCCCCTGCTTGCGCTTGATACCCCACACTTCTTCAAGGGAAGAGACCGAGAGCGAACATTGGCAGGTGCCTGTATCGACACGGATGCCTCGCACCATTTGCGACTTGTCACCGATGGTCATAGTGTGGAGGATGTACAGATAGTACATGAGGTTAAGCCGTCCTTTTGTTGTCCCCATAAGGAATGTAATCGCATCCGCTGAAAGATGAAGCGTGATGTCAGTAAAGGGAAATGACTCCTCCAGAAAGGAGTCAATAGGCAGAATTGCTGCCTCGTTGTTGTTTCTTTGCATATTCAGTAAAGAGAAAATGGAACGGCAGACAGATGTGCATTGCTTTCTGCGCATGGTGTTCCTGCCATGCCGTCCCGGGTTTGACATTTGGTTAATTGATAAATTCCGTGGGCATTCCACATTTACAAGACCGATACAGTATCTGCGTACAAAAGGCAGAATGATTGCTGTGTCGTTGGAGCACTGGCTAAGAGAAATGGAAAGATGGAACGTTCCATTCTGCTGTTCTTTCGTAGAAATACGGCTTCATACCTGATAGGGTTATTAACCTTGCAGCGTTAGGATTATTATTCTTTCGGCATAAAGGTTATTAACCTTGTCACCTTTGAAACCTATAGATGTTGTTGTTCCAAACAGAGGGAAGAAAGGGAAATGTCATCTATGCCAGCCCAATTGTTGCTTGGGCGCATCGTCCTCTGCTATCCTCTTTAATTCCTGTTCCACCTTATGCAATTCATCCTTGCTTAGGAAAGCGATACTCCTGATGGTGAGTTGCTGCGCACAGATTCTTCTCCTGTCAATGACGCTCTCGTCCGACATGGCTTTGTTCGCACCTACCTCCTCCATATAGTCATTGACTGCATCACGCATGGAGAATTGCCTTAGCCCGGTCTTTGCCCAGTGGACAGCCAGCTCTACTGCCAGCTTCTGCTTGTTCTCATATTCTGCCATACTCCAGTCTATTTGGAAGCGAGACGCTGAATGATTCGTTCAGCCTCCTCGGAAATCTCCGCCTCTGAGGACACACGGTTCTTCCGTACCCATGCCAAGAGGTCTGACTTCTCGAAGAAGATCATCTTGCCATTCGGCTTGTAGAACGGGATGGTCTGCTCGTGGGTCATCTTGTAGAGAGAACTGCGGGCAATTCCCATGAACTTGGCTGCCTCTTCCAAGGTCAGCACATCCTTCCCCTGATGGAGAAGCTGCTCCAAGGACTGGACTCGCCCCTGGAGTTCGGCAACCTGCTTGCTAAGGTTTGCCTCCTTGTTACTTTGTACTTGTTGTGTCATACGCAATTATTTTTAGTGAATATATATGTCTATGTGCCTTGATGATGTCTGGAGATGTACAAACCACTCCGATAAGGAACACCTGTCCACATCTGTCCAAGAACATCAGTCCGGCAAGAGCAAAGTTACTATGGGTATATCAGTGTAATGCAATCCTGTATCGAATAGAAGACTGAATTTAATTGTAATTATCATTTGAGTATGATTTTGAGCTAATAATCATACTTAAAAGTACCAAAGAGTGATTTTATCTTCGATTTGAAAATATATCAAACATCACAGCTTTGTGCCAGATGATGAGACCAAAACATGATGAAATCCGAGGACAAAAATTTGAGAGAAAACAACTCCAAACAAGAGAAAGATAAGAGGACAAACGAAAAAGGAAAACATTCATTTTTTTAATCCCGACCTGCCAATATGCCTTCGCACCACCTTCATTTGATTTTTTTATTGCTATTTTGGTGCAGGTTTGTTGCAGGTGCTGTATATTGGAGTATAATCGAACTGATACAGAATGAGTTAAGTTATAAAAATAACCTACGAAGTAGAGCATGGCTCCATAGAAATGCACCGTCAGGTAGCGTGTCAGCCACTTCGCCCAAGCACCTTCCCATTTCGGCAGGATACTGAACGCCCATTGTATCGGGCCGAATATCGTCAGCATACCGAGTAGGATCTGCTGACAGTAGATGGTCGCCCATTAGCCAATGTATTGAAACAAAGGGAAAATAAAATCTATATAAATACTGATTATCAATATGTTATTGAGTAATGATAATTTCTATTGTATTCCTTAAAAATCTTTATCATTCGATATTTTTGTTACCTAAAACGATACTTATTTTCGGATTATTTTGTATCTTTGTACATGGATATAAATCACTGACTGACAATGGGAAGAAAAAAGAAATCATTAATAGAGAAATCTCCGTTCAAGTTACGTCACCGTAAACTGGCGGACGGACGTTTATCCCTGTTTCTTGACCGTAGCGTAGACAGCGGGCATGAGTACGAGTTTCTGCAACTCTACCTCATGCCGGAAACATCTGCCAAAGCAAGGCGGCAAAACGCGCAGACACTCCGCAAGGCGGAAGATATTCAGCGAGAACGGACAGAAGCCCTGCTCAATGCGAAGGTGGAAACAGTACCGGAAAGCAAATCTTCCGATATGCTGCTGTCCGACTGGATGGCCATTGTCCGCAAGAACCACGAACACCGGGGAGCACGCGACCTGAACGGAATTGACAACGCCCGCAAGAACCTGCTGAAATTCCGTGCAGATGTCAGGCTCCGTGATGTGGACAGACAGTTCTACCTTGATTATATCGACTGGCTTCGCTCTTCCTGCAAGACCGCATGGGGAAAACAGGTTACTCCCAAGACGGCTCATTCCTATTATACCACTTTGCGTACCGCTTTGAACGAGGCTGTGCGTGAAAGACTGATTGAATCAAATCCTTGGTACAAACTGGAGATGACCGAGAAAATCAAAGTTCCCGAAAGCAAACGGGATTTTCTGACCATCGAGGAGATAAAGAAAATGATAGCCACGCCATTCTTTAACGAGCAGGTACGGCAGGCATACCTGTTTTCCTGTTTTTGCGGACTTCGTATCAGTGACATACGAAAATTGCGCTGGCGTGACATCTCCATGTCAGGCGGGCAATGGCTCGTGTCGGTGGTAATGACAAAGACCACGAATCCCGTTTATATCCCCCTTTCATCCCAAGCGGTAAAATGGTTGCCGGAACATAATGACTGTACACCGGATGATCTTGTCTTTGGAGGGCTGCCCAATACAAGCAATCTTTGTGTCAATCTCAAGAACTGGGCTGACAAGGCCGGGGTTAAGAAGAACGTGACTTTCCATACGGCGAGGCATTCATGCGCGGTGTTGCTACTGACGCTCGGAGCGGACATCTATACCGTTTCCAAAATCCTCGGTCACCGTTCCGTGCGTGCCACACAGATTTATGCAAAAATAGTAGACAAGAAAAAAGACGATGCAATCGCCTTGGTTGACAACGCATTCTAAATACATTATATATATGGCAACAACAAGGAAATCAACCAGACTCAAAGAACCGGTAAAGGTGCGCACGAAAAAGCTTGTTGACGGTTCGGAATCCTATTATCTCGATATCTATGTTGACGGAAAACGCAGTTACGAGTTCTTGAAACTATACCTGTTGCCCGAAATCAATCCCATGGTCAAGGAGCAGAACCGTGCCACAAAAGCGGCGGTAGAAGCCATCAAATCAAAACGCATCATCGAACTGACCCACTCGAAGGCCGGACTGAAAAAGACATCCGTCCGTTCCAAGATGCTGCTGGACGACTGGATGGAAACCTATCTTGCCGAACAGGAACGAAAAGGTGCGAGAGGGCTGAAACTGTTACGGACAGTCTGCCGGTTACTTCCCCTTTACAAGAAAAAGGTGAGGATGAGAGAGATTGACAAGGACTGGTGTCTGGGTTTCATCGACTGGATTCAGCACACCTACAAGACCCGGTGGAACAAGCCGCTTTCCCCCAAAAGCGCAGCGGACTACGTGGGCTATTTCTCCACGGCACTCAACGCCGCCGTCCGTGCCGAAGTTATCCCGGAGAACCCGATAATGACACTTGCAGCCACAGAACGTATCAAGGTGCCGGAATCCAAACGTGAATACCTGACCATTGACGAGATAAAAATCCTGATCGACACGGAGTGTCCCCGTGAGGATGTGAAGCGTGCCTACCTTTTCTCCTGCTATTGCGGTTTGAGGTTGAGCGATGTCTATGCCTTACGATGGAAAGATATTGTTCAGGACGGGGAACAATACCGGATGTCAACCGTGATGCAAAAAACGACCACACCAATCTATTTGCCTCTTTCCCGCCATGCCATCCGCTGGCTGTCCGAGAGGAACGGCGGAGGTGATGAATCGAGAATCTTTGCCGGGCTTCCTGCCGAACCCAACATAAACAAGGTACTGGCCAAATGGGTGGCGGCTGCGGGGATAACCAAAAAAATCACCTACCATACCAGCCGCCACTCGTTCGCAACGATGATGCTGACGCTCGGGGCAGACCTTTATACCACCTGTAAGCTGCTCGGCCATGCCAACGTGAAGACCACGCAGATATACGCGAAAATCGTTGACAGCAAGAAGACGGAAGCCGTCAATCTGGTGGATAAGGTGTTTGATTAGTAAAGCAATTTGAGAATCATGCTATTTTTAAGGATATTAATATTGAGATTCACTTTTACCACACAAGGATTTTGAGATTTGTGTAATTTTTCAACGAAAACATTTTGAGATATGTGCAAGCTCTCTTATCTTTGTCCCATATTGATAACTGTGCAGATATATGATATTCAAAAGGAAAATATATAATGAGCTTCTGCAATGGAAGCGGACGGATGAAGGAAGGACTGCCGTATTGATACAGGGTGCGAGACGTGTCGGGAAATCCACCATCGCTGAAGGGTTTGCAACTAACGAATACGAGACCCATATACTGGTGGATTTTGCCGCATGTTCGACAGAAATTCGGGATTTGTTCAATGACGTGTCCGACCTTAACCGAATTTTCATGCGCCTGCAACTGGAATACGGCGTCGAGTTGAAGGAACGGAAGTCTGTTATCATCTTTGATGAAGTCCAGCTTGCACCCAAAGCGAGGCAGGCGATCAAGTATCTTGTGAAAGACGGAAGGTATGATTATATAGAGACCGGCTCGTTGATTTCAATCCGGAAGAATGTCAAGGATATCCTGATTCCAAGCGAGGAGGTCAAACTCCACATGTTTCCCATGGATTATGAGGAGTTCAGGTGGGCACTGGGAGATACGGCCACTATCAGGCTGCTCCAAGGCTGTTTCCACGACAAAACATCCTTGGGAGATGCTACGAACCGCAAACTGATGCGTGATTTCCGGTTGTATATGCTTGTCGGTGGCATGCCGCAGGCCGTGGCAGCTTATCTTGAAACCAACAATCTGGAAAAAGTAGACAGTATGAAGCGTTCCATAATAACCTTGTATGAGGATGACTTCAACAAAATCGACCCGACGGGAAACGCTTCCAAGATATTCCGCCAGATTCCGGCCCAGTTAACGGGCAATGCCAACAGGTATTTGGCATGGAGCGCAACGGACGGCACGCGTAATTCCGCACTGGCAGAGATACTTTCCGAAATCAGGGAATCGATGGTGGTCAACATGGCTTACCATGCCAATGACCCGAGTGCGGGAATGGCATTGCACCAAGACCCCAACAAATACAAGATGTTTGCAGGCGATACGGGACTGTTCGTCACTCTCGCATTCTGGGACAGCAAGTTTACCGACAACACAATATACCATAAGCTGCTTGCTGACAAGTTGAGCACAGACCTCGGGTATGTCTATGAGAATGTTGTCGCACAGATGCTGAAGGCTTCCGGGCACGAATTGTACTATTATACTTTTCCCACCGGCAGCGGCAAGCATAACTATGAGGTGGACTTTCTGATTGCGGACGGTGACAAGGTAAGCCCCGTCGAAGTCAAGTCATCCGGTTATAAGGCGCATACATCGCTGGATGCCTTTTGCGGCAAGTTCTCTTCCCGGATAAGGAACAAATATCTGGTTTACACGAAAGATATGCGTAAGGACGGCGATGTCTTGTATCTTCCCGTATATATGACAATGTTTCTATGATTATGGACGGTATGCTATCGAATATATCCCAACGGTTGCACGAAGTGAACACACTTCTTGCCACTTACGGACAAGGTGTCTTGTCTTTTGAAC
Organism: uncultured Phocaeicola sp.; assembly: GCA_947626525.1. Taxonomy (GTDB): domain Bacteria; phylum Bacteroidota; class Bacteroidia; order Bacteroidales; family Bacteroidaceae; genus Phocaeicola_A. Next base: position 25,372 of record CANQSM010000034.1, read on the forward strand.
AGCTCTTGCCGCCGTCCCTGTTCTATCAGAATTTCAACGACACGAACCTTCTTGTCAGAGAGGCTGCCTGTCTGGTAAAGGAAAAACCCGGACAACTTCTGGACTTTTCCTCTTCCCTTCTTTCGGAAACGAACAAATACCTTTCACTCGACAGGACGCCGTTGCAGGTGGCGGACATTGAAACCCTTTTCAGGGAACACCTCAAACCGCTTGAACTCCGGTATGAGGAAGCGAAAGCGACCGCCACAAAACTATGGAGCGAATATTCGGCGATGAGCAACCGGTTGGATTTCCTGCCTTTGGATTCGGAAGAATACAGGTCGCTCGACGCAAAATGCAGCGCGGCAAAGGCGAAGTACGACCAAGCCCATGCGCAAGCGAACCTGTTATATAAAGAATGGATGCAGGAGCGTGACCGGAATTTCTGTGTCTGGTGTTTCAAACCGGTGTTCCTCGATGTGCTGGTGGAGCGTCTGCAGGGAATCGCCGGAAGCATCATCTCCGACATCAGACGCATGAAGGAGGGGGAAACATGAACCGTGCAAGCCTGCTGCAAGAGACCGCCGCATGGATGGACACCGTTGACCTCGCCCTGTGCCTGTTCATCTACGAGGTGTGCAACGACTACCAGTTCGAGTACCTGTCGGGCAGTGACTTCGTGAACTTCCTGAACCTGAAACCCACCGGACGGGCGGTCATCGTGCGCCCGAGAGAGAACCTGCGCGTCTGTTACATGGTGTTTTCCATCGCCCGTACCATCAGGCCGCGAGAGTGCGGGAAACTCTGGTCGGAAGAGTTCCTGAAACGCTGCGGCATATCCAAATCCTACTACGACAAGCACCGCAGCGACGTTTGCAACAAAGGTGCTACAAAAGAGAACCAAGATTTCCGCAAATCCATCGACACGGCCGTTGAAAACGCAAGACGGCTGAAAGGCACCCCATAACCGCCCGCCGTTTCCCCATTCAGCCCGGTATCTCCCCATTATAGCCATGCGCCATACCGTTCATACACAACGGTATGGCGCATTTTCTTTTCATGCACTTTCCCCATTCGTCCCCCATTGGCCCACCTTGGGGCGAACTTAACTTTGCATCGGAAACAGAAGAAAGGGAAAGGCTGAAAAACAGCAAAATCCAATTCCACAAAAGTACAAGTAACAATAAAAATGAACGTATATGGAAAGTGAACGTAATTTGATGACCACCACGGAAGCGGCCCGTTACCTCGGACTGAAGCCCAGCTATCTCTACAAGATGATGATGCGCCGCGCAATCCCTTACTACAAGCCGGGCGGCAAGCTGTGCTTCTTCGCCAAGGAAGACCTCGACGCGTGGCTGAAACGGGTACGGGTGAAGTCTCAGGCCGAGATTGACAGCGAGGCATCCCGCTATCTGGTGGCACGTGAGAAAGACAAATGATTCATCAACCTTTTTTAGGACAACGCAGTTATGGACAATTCAAAGAACATGGAACCGGGTATCAGGAATACTGCGGTTCAGGATTCCCCGAACAAGGAACAGAGAAAGAAAGAGAGCAGACCCGCAATCAGCGCGAAGGCGCAGACCATTCTGGACTTCCTTCGCGGCTGTACCCCCTACGAGGCAGATTCCATACGGGTAATGGTCGGCTACGGAACGGGCAATGGCGATACCGCAACGATTGAGGCGACAGACATGCTGGCCGTCAACCGGTTTCTTAATCACGGGCTTACCAAGGAAAACGGGACAGATGGCGAGGCCGTGATGAAACATCGTCAGGAACGTGCGCAAAAACTGATGGAAGCCGTCAAGGATTTTGTCGATATCGGCCAGCTTTGCCGCGTCAGTGTCGCGCTGATGAAAATCTCTTCCGACTTCAAAGCGGTGGAGGACGCACGGGGGCACCTGCAATCCCAACCCGCTGCCAACGTGAACCGGAACTGATGTCAAACCGGAACGGGGTATCGGACGGGCAAGGAAACTTCCACGCACGACATCTTATCGAAACTGTTGCAGGCTGTTCCGGTACTCCATTCCCCTATTTTTACTGAATTATGCAAGAAAACAAAAGGAACAAGGAAACATCCCTTTTCAAAAAGCCGCAGGGATTCCGCGCAATCCGCATCCGTCTTACCGCGGAGGCAATCGAATGGCTCGGAGGGACAACGAAAGATGACGACGGCAATACAATCGGCAACCACACTCTTTTTTATGACCTGCTCTCACGGATGCAGCTGTCACCCGGCAGGGGCGATTCATTCCGCAGGCCGCAGGAATTGCAGCCCGGACAGTTCCAGTTCTCGGAAACCAGACTCGCGGAGGAATGGAACGCAGGGAGAAAAAGAATCCGCAATCTCCTTGCAACGATGGAAAGGCTGGGCATGATAGCAGTGGACGCTTCCAAAACCGCTTCCGTCGCTTCCATGACCTGTGTCGAGGAATGGACGGACTTTCAGAACCGCCACGTCATAAACCTTTGCGATCCCGCCCTGAATGGTATTTGAACGGCATTTTATCCGGCAGTGGAGGCACGCCGCAGGAGAACTGAAAACGTCTTTCAGTTTCGAGATATGCCAAGGTATCACCTCCCTTTGGTCGGTATTACCTTGGCGCTCTCGCGGCTCACTGGCAGTTCGCCGGTTACGGCGCTCGCAGGCTCGCACCGCTTAACCTTTATAAAACAATAGTTATGACAGAAGACAATAAGCAAGACATAGCATTTCCACCCGGCGGCAGCCGCACCGAATACATCGGCGCCAAAGTCACCGTGAAACAGAAACGGCAAATCCGCCGCCTCGCCGACGAGTGCGGCATGACCGTCAGCAGCTACGTGCTGGCAAGAGCTTTCAATTACAGACCGAAAGCGAGGCTGACAGCAAGGCAGGAGGCGGTCATGGAGACCCTTATAGGATGCCGTAGCGACCTCGTGAACTACACGTCCGCGCTCCGTGGCATGAACCCCGAAAAGCGCAGACAGATGTTTAACAGTTACCCTTTCATGCTCGAATGGCTCAAGGAACTTGGCAGGCTGGCCGATCGTGTCACGGACGTGCTCGACAAGGTACGGTTTTCCAACCGCCTGCCCGGCGGGACAAGGAACGGTGAAGACGGGGAGGACGAGCCATGATAGGGAAAGCGAAATCCATCTCCCACGGGATAAATGACATCAGGTACATCACGGGAGAATCGAGGAACAAGAAACATCCCGAACGCATCTTCCACGTGGGGGACAACCTGCTGCCGCCCGGTCTGGATGCCACGGGTATATGGGATTCCATGCGGCTGACGCTGGAGAAGTCCAAACGGGTCAAAAATTCCGTCATCCGCATCGAGGTCAGCCCCGCACCGGAACACACCAAAGACTTTACCATCGACGACTGGCAAAGGTTGTGGGACGACTTCACGGATGAGTTCGACAACATCGAACTGCTTGACAAGAACGGCAAGACCTATTCCCCGAAAACCAACCTCAAAGGCAGCAAGGGCACGGTGTGGCTGCATCTGGAATCCAAGAGCGGCATTCCCCACCTTCACGGCGCGTTCTGCCGTATCGACGAACGGGGGAATATCAACAACGACCATGACATACACCTGCGGGCACAGCGTGCAGCCGAGCGTGTGGCCCTGAAACGGGGCTGGACGACCGCCGCCGAAGTACGTGAAACAAACATCGGGCAGGTGAACCGGGACTGCATGGAAACCCTGCAATCCATGAAAAGCTGGTCATGGGACGAATATGCCGCCATACTCCGGAGCAAGGGATATGACATCTGGGAGTTGCACGACAACAGGAAGATATTGCGCGGTTACGTGCTGAAGAAAGGCAACGCCAGATACAAGGCTTCCGAACTCGGCAGGGGGCGCAACCTCATGGCGACCAAACTTGAAAGCACGTGGAAAAAACTCCATCAGGCAAGACAGATTCCGAAAAATACACCGACCGCAAAGCTTGTCATAACAGTTATAGCAAAACCGTCCGCAAGTCGTCACAGTTATACTTCATACAAACCCGACACCGTTTCCTACGGTCTTAACATACAAGGAAAGGACTTTCGTTTCTACATTCCCGAAGAAGCGGCAGAGGTGTTCAATGACGAATTTGACTATCGTAAGACAGTCAACCATAAGGAGCTTACGGACATGGCAGTAGGTTTGTTCGTCGGTCTGATGGACACTCCCGCTGTACCGTCATCAGGCGGTGGAGGGAGCAACGATGAAAACCTGTGGGGACGGAAAAAAGATGAGGACGATTGTGAATGGGCGAGGCGGTGCGCACGCATGGCGGCACGCTGCATGGGCAGGAAACCAAAATTGGGATACAGGCGGTAACATAATAGGATGAACATAATGAAGAAAGAGAGGTTTGACTTTTCGAAAGAAATGGACAAAGTTGACCGTAGCATCGATACGGCCAGGCAGCAAGAGGCGGAGCATGATGCGCTGGAGGAAAATTTGGAGGCGTTGCACGAGTTGAACAGCAGGACAGAAGAATTCACCGAGACGTTCCGGAAATCCGTCGAGACCTTCAACATGGCAGCTGATGAATTACACAGGCACTCCCAGACACTCTTCTCCGACAAGGCGAAGGAGGAGATTGTACAAGAGGGAGAAAGAGCCTGCAAGAGAATGATGGACGCATTGGAACGGAAAGGCAACGAACTGATAGCGGAATTGGAAAAGAAAGACAAGCGTATATCCATGCCGCAAGCGATGTTCTGTGGCCTGATATTTATTCTGGCCGTATTGACCGTGTTTGCGGTCGTAATCTGCATCTACAATGAGAGCAACCATTCAGATACGGGGATTAGAATCATTGCCATTTGCACACTTTGCATTTTGTTGCTCGGCATTGCCACGACCATCTTTATCAGCAGGAAATTGGGAAACAGGAAGTCTAACAAGAACCATAATATCAATGTATGACAACAACAATAAAAGTAAAGTTTCGCCCGTCAACGGTCGCAGGCCGTCCGGGTAGCATCGTTTATCTTGTCACTCACCGCCGCGTGGTGAAGCAGATAACGACCGGGTACAAAATCTATCCCGATGAATGGGATGAGAAACGTTCCGTATTGAGCCAAATAATGGACAATGCCATGCGCACGAAAGTAATCCAATCAATCAGACGGAGGTTGCATTGGGATTTGGAACGTTTGCGCAGGATTATATCGGACTTTGAAAACAAAATGGAAGAATACTCGGCTGATGAGATTATCGATGAGTATAGGCGCGTTACGAAAGAAAACAGCTTATGCTGTTATATGGAGGTGGGCATTCTCAGGCTGTTGAAACTTAACCATACTGGTACGGCAAACAACTATCGTGCAGCATTGGGTAGTTTCAAGCGTTTCAGCAATGGTGAAGACATTATGCTGGAAGCCATCGACCATGTCCTGATGGAAGATTACCAGTCGTATCTGAAGCAACAAGAGCTTACACCTAATTCCATTTCCTTTTATATGCGGATATTGAGGGCTGTCTATAACCGTGCGGTGGAAGATGGTCTTACACAAGACCGGAAACCTTTCCGCAATGTGTTCACAGGCATGGAGAAGACTGTTAAGCGGGCAATATCCTTGTCAGATATCAAACGTATAAAGAGTCTTGAACTCTCGTCAAGATCAAGCCTTGAATTTGCGCGTGATATATTCCTCTTCCTTTTCTACTGCCGGGGGATGTCCTTCATTGATGTTGTATTCCTGAAGAAGACGGATGTCCGGAATGGTGTATTGTCATATCGCCGACACAAGACGGGACAACTTCTGCACATTAAGATAGTCGGTCAAATCAGTGAGCTGATTGAACGCTATTCCGATAAAGAATCGCCTTACCTACTCCCCATAATAACCGTTCCCGGTAAAAATGAACGGACGCAATACGAGTCTGCATTGCGACGTATCAACAATGCGTTAAAGATAATAGCATCGATGGTGAATCTGCAAATATCGCTTACGACATACGTCAGCAGGCACGCTTGGGCCACGATTGCCAAGAGCAAGAACATATCCGTCAATGTCATATCAGACGCTCTCGGTCACGATTCCATTGCGACCACACAGATATACCTTGCATCCATCGATACATCAACTATAGACAAAGCAAATGAGCTTGTTATCAGTGATTTATAACGAATGTAGGCTTGTTTCTGTTATACAAAAACATCCGTTTCCTATGAAGAAACGGATAACGATTGCAAAAGTAAACAAAATCCAGAATAAAAACACATTGGAACTGGAAAAATTTCCAAGTAAAGACAAAAAATCACTATTTGTTGTTGGAATGCATATGGTTAACTATCATAAAAGCTACATTTTCCGTGTGTTATAAGAAACATCCGTTTCTTCATAGGAAATGGATAATAAGAGGAAAGTTACGAATAGTGACAAATATCCGAATGAACACATTGTCTAATGTGAATTCCCGGCAAAGCGGGTTGAATCTTTCAGATGGTGGAGTTAAATCTGTCATTATCCCCGAAATTGAAGAACCTTCTGATTGTAAGGTTATAAGTGATGGGGTGTCCTCGAATTATGTGCAGGTGGATAGTTGCCAGTGGTACGTTTTACGAGCTACTTAGGGATATTCAGTTAAAGGCTGCAGATGACGGCTGCAGAATCTTGCGAGACTCCTATAAATGCCAGAAAA
>CANQSM010000035.1 GCA_947626525.1 uncultured Phocaeicola sp.
GTTCTTTGTAAAGTTACAAAATATCTATCATATTGGCAAATAATTAGTTGACTAAATTCTGAATATCCCTAATTTATTCTCTCATATTACCTTGTCCATTATTAAGATAAGTCCGTTCTATTTTCACCAATCTATACTTTCAGCTCCGATAAATGAACAGAAAAGAAAGCATCCTCATTCTCTGGAGAATAAAACAAGACTTTTCCGTTTTGTAAATCCAACAGCATACATCCAGCAATTATATTTAAATGAATTCTACACAAGCTGTTACCTTTTTTGCTATATACATCCAAATAAGTTTCTCCTTTATGGGTTTGCATATCAATATTTTCTTGATTTAATACATATATATTGTCCCCCAAAATGAAAACATCTGTGCCATACATTTTATCATCCTGCTTTTCTCCTTTTATTGTAAACTGGGGAATTAATTTCTTGTTGTGGATTTTGTAATATGAAATTGCATTGTTGTAGTTGAATGAAATTGCTAATTGAGTCGTGTCAACATAATAAGCAAATTCATATTGAATCGCATTTCCTTTATTTGTTTCATCGATAAATAGTAAGCTGTCTTTTATTTCCTTTGTTTGTATGTCATAAATAACCCACTTCAATTCGTTAGGAGAATTTTGAATAAAACACAAAGTATTCTCATCAAAATAATGAGGTTGCCAATAAGTATTTTGAAGTGGCAGCATAGTTTTCCTTTCTATTAGTCCTGTATCTGAAGATAGCCAATTGATAGAATGCAATGCATTATCCAATATCATTATTTCAGGAGATCCTTGTACCAAATGAGGCATTATAAATTCTTCAGGTCCATTCCCCTTTTTGCCAAAAGAGTGTTCCATTTTGAAATTATCTGAATGAAGTACATAGAAAAAATCTTCCGTACCATTGCTTTCTACCAATAACAATGAGTCTACAATATTCCAGTTTTCAAAAGCTATAATCGTATCTATCGGCATAGACTTTGGAGTTACATATATCTCTTTTTCGAAAGCTTGACGAATAACGACTTGGCCATGTTTTCTAACATCTGTATTCACTTTGCAACACGTTAAAAGACAACTGATGAGTGTTATGACTATATATGTGTATATTTTCATAATATTTCTAAGTTTAAAGGAGGAAAAGTTGCAAATCATCTGTTTGCGCATTATAAGCTGTCACTCCCGCAGCAGCAACTATCGCAACCACTGCCAACATCTTATATATTTTTTTCATTTCGTTTATGTATAAAAGTTTTTATCATGTGAATAAAACAGGACATTCACATATTCATTTCCATTATTCTTTTAATAGGAGCCCTATTTCTTCCTATGCTCTACCACAATCTATCATTTCAGCGGCAAGACTTTGTTGTTTCCATCATTTCTAATACTTTTGTGCCCGTTACCTCCTCCCTTTTCCTCGTTTTTACTTCTCTTTATTCTCTCGCATTGCCTTTTATCTGTAAGCGGACAGGACTGTTGTCCACATTTATTATATAATTATTATATAATTCCATTCATATCTAAATACCCGAATTGAATTTCATCATTTAAAACTAAAATCAAACGATTGTTGTATCTGTCATAACAAAATGATTGAATATTATACCCCACTTCCAATGTTTGAAGATAATCTCCATTTATATCAAATATTAATATTTTTGTTGGAGAAGAAGGCTTTTTATATTCACTGTTATCATAACAAGGAACCAATATATAGTTTTTGCATATAACAGGCTGGTCATAATATTGATCTCTTTCTGCTTCATGTTTCCAATCCGGGCCATAAACATTAAATTTTAAATTACCATCTAAAGTACATATAGTCATCAAATCACGATTTTGATAACATTCCACATATATTCCATTCTCAACAGAAGCTGTACACAGCATTCTCTTCTTTTTAATATCGGGATGATTGTACTCCATCGGGATTATCATGCCTGTTGTCATATTCCATTTTGCGACAGTAGGTTTATAATCATTATTCCCAATAGGACATATCACACGACCGATACAAAGAGTGTCATTTATATACTGGTACTCGCTTGGAAATTGAGCCGCATTCATTTCCGTTTTTATCTGATGGACATAAAAAGGATTAGCCAGCACACTATCTATAGGATAACTGAATATTTTCAGCTTCGCATGATCTGAAACATAAAAAGTCCGATGGGCTTCATCGATTCCAAGGCATCCCATATTAAGCACTTCCTCCGGACCCTCACCTCTGTTAACACAGCTTGTCATATATTGCAATGTCTTAGCATCAAAAACGTGCACCATCTTATCTAAAGATTTATAATCAGCAATAAGAATATAGTCATTCAATACATAAGAGCGAGCATAACTTCCAATCAGGACATTCTCAACATGGAACTCTTTAATCCTATTTTTTACATGTAAAACATTATCCCTATCGTTTTGGAACTTCTCATTGACACTATTGGTATTACAGCCAATGCAGCATAAAAGCATAAAAAAACAAAATTCATTTAATAAACCTCTACTTTTTATCATAACTTATATCTTTAACGTAAGTCCGAAATAAGGATTAAATTATTCGTTTGATTATTAAAAACATAGCGATAACGCATTAAATTTATAGTGCCCAATTATAACCTTTAAACGATTATCACTATGTTTTCAGAATCCAAAATTATAGAAATTTATTGTATGGAAAATGATTTTTTGCAAGAAATTTGCATCGTAGTACATTGATACATGGCTTTTTGGGAAACCTACAATAAGCAGCAATGGCCCCAGGCATGTTCACGATAAAATTGTCAAAGCACCGTTGTACAGTGGATTAGCAACGGTATGCTCAAATCTAAAGCAAGCATATTAAAGACGAGAAGATGGTTACATAGTAATAACAAGGAAGCATCGTTCACCGTCCAACGGTTCGCTGGACGGTGAAGTTAGATAGCTGCGAAAGCCGATGCACCTATCTGCATGGACCGTCCAGCGGCCGCTGGACGGTGAACGGAAATACAAGAAACAAACAATACTTGTAGTTTACAGAATGCTTACGCTCTTCATATACATATGAGAAAAACTTAATCACCCATTAGCTTACGATAACGGAACCGTTTAGGTTCTTCAGCTCCCAGACGCTTCAACTTATTTGCTTCATATTCAGTATAAGAACCTTCGAAGTAGAAAACCTCCGAATTACCTTCGAACGCCAAAATATGTGTACATATACGATCGAGAAACCACCGATCATGACTAATAACTACCGCACATCCAGCAAAATCGTCCAGGCCTTCTTCCAAAGCCCTTAAAGTATTGACATCAATATCATTAGTGGGTTCATCCAAAAGCAAAACATTACCTTCTTCCTTCAAAGCCATTGCTAAATGCAAACGATTGAGTTCTCCACCCGATAGCATTCCACACAATTTTTCCTGGTCGGCACCAAAAAAGTTAAAGCGGGAAAGATAAGCTCGAGCATTGATATCACGATTTCCCAAACGGATTAAATCATTACCCCCGCTAATAACCTGATAAACTGTTTTCTGAGGATCGATATCTTTATGTTGCTGGTCGACATAAGCCAATTTCACAGTTTCTCCAACCTCAAATGTACCAGCATCAACTTTTTCTAACCCCATAATCAAACGGAAAAGTGTTGTTTTACCTGCCCCGTTCGGTCCGATAACTCCAACAATACCATTAGGAGGCAGGCTGAATTCAAGCTGATCAAAAAGTAATTTGTCACCATAGGCTTTCCTTACTCCTTTGGCCTCAATTACTTTATTGCCTAAACGAGGACCATTCGGTATAAAGATTTCCAACTTTTCCTCTTTTTCCTTCTGATCTTCATTCAAAAGCCTGTCGTAAGAATTCAAACGTGCCTTTCCTTTAGCCTGCCGAGCTTTCGGAGCCATTTTCACCCATTCAAGCTCACGTTCCAATGTCTTCCTGCGCTTGCTGGCAGTCTTTTCCTCTATCTCCATACGTTTGGTTTTCTGTTCCAACCAACTAGAATAATTTCCTTTCCAAGGAATTCCTTCTCCCCGATCAAGCTCAAGAATCCATCCGGCAACATGATCAAGAAAATAACGATCGTGTGTAACGGCAATAACCGTTCCTTCATATTGCTGCAGATGCTGTTCCAACCAGTCAATAGATTCCGCGTCCAAATGGTTCGTGGGCTCATCCAGCAACAGAATATCCGGTTTCTGTAACAATAAGCGACATAATGCCACCCGACGACGTTCACCTCCAGAAAGATTTCTCACCGACTGATTTTCGGGAGGACAACGCAATGCATCCATAGCCCTTTCAAGTTTACTGTCCAGATTCCATGCATCGGTTGCATCTATCTGATCTTGCAATTCAGCCTGACGTGCCAATAATGCATCCATCTTATCCGGATTTTCATAATATTCAGGCAACTCAAACTTTCTGTTCAGTTCCTCATACTCCGACAAGATATCCACTATCGACTGTACTCCTTCCATAACCACTTCCTTTACAGTCTTATCCGGATTAAGCTGTGGCTCCTGCGGTAAATAACCAACAGAATATCCCGGAGAAAAAACAACTTTTCCCTGATAGCTTTTGTCCAGTCCTGCTATAATTTTAAGCAATGTAGATTTGCCGGAACCATTCAACCCGATGATGCCAATTTTCGCACCATAAAAGAAAGATAGGTAGATGTTTTTTAAAACCTGTTTGTTAGACTGGAAAGATTTATTCACTCCTACCATTGAGAAAATAATTTTTTTATCATCTGCCATAAGCTCTTTTTTTAGTTGAAAACCAAAAACAAGCAATTTTTAGTTTACGTCAATTCATATTATATTAACTATTCAACAAACGGTATCCCGCCTTAAGAATACCATTTCTTATTTCCTCCACTGACCACACACACCGTCTTCTTCTTTATAGGTACTTTATTAAACATGGCAGCAGCCACCGAAACGGATCCGGCACCTTCAGCTACCATTTTTTGTTGTTCTATCAAAGTAAGAATGGCCGCACATATCTCATCTTCACTTACCGATACAATACCGTCAAGATATTGCCGACAAATATCGAACGTATATTCTCCTGGTTCCTTTACGGCTATACCTTCTGCAATGGTCGAGACCGAAGACAATTGTTCTATTTTGTGATGTTCTAAGCTATTCAACATACTGGGTGCACCATCCGCTTGTACACCATACATTTTCACGTGTGGATTCAATGTCTTAATAGCATACGCCATGCCACTTATCAAACCACCTCCGCCAATAGGTATAATTACCACCTCTACATCGGGAAACTGTTCCATAATTTCCAATCCAATAGTCCCCTGTCCGGCAATCACCAATTCATCGTCAAATGGATGCACGAACGTATACCCTTTTTCATCTTTCAACTGTAATGCCCTCTGATAAGCATCATCGTACACGCCTTTTACCAAGCAAATTTCCGCACCAAGACGGCGTGTCGCCTCCACTTTGCCAATGGGAGCACCTTCCGGCAAGCAGATTAAAGACTTTATACCAATATGAGTAGCTCCCAAAGCAACGCCCTGAGCATGATTTCCCGCAGAACAAGCAATGACTCCTCTTGCTTTTTCTTCATCTGTTAATTGGGAAATCTTGTAATATGCCCCCCGCACTTTAAAAGAACCGGTAATTTGCAAATTCTCTGGTTTTAAATAAATATGACTTTCTAGATTGATTTGTGGAGCTTCAATTAAATCAGTGCGTCGTATCACTTCTTTCAACACATACGACGCTTTATAAATATTATCCAACGTAAGCATTTGCGCCAATAATTAAAAATTCCGTATATTATTACAAATTTTTCTTTCTATCCAAATGTATCAATCTTACTCTTTTTACTTTTTTCTGCGATTTCTACAAAATAGACGCCCAGTTGTGCAGTACTCAAGCCTATTAAATAAAGAAAAATAGTTCATCTTACCAATTATAACTTAATCCAAAACTAAGAAGTTCCATCAGCTGGAAGTAATTATAGCCATCTTTCCTCTTCACACCATCGTCAAACCGAGCATGAACAAATAATTTAGTAGTCAGATACCGGTTCAAATTAAAATTGAACGTATTTTCCCATTCAGCCTGAGACTTTTCATAAGTAGTAAAATACGAAATACGCGATTCCCACTCTACTTGAGGAATAATCTTCCAAGAAGAAGTTATCTGCACATTAGAACCCAAATCATTCTTAAACTTCTTTCCCTCATCCACACTGAACTTCGTTTCATCCACATCATCATCCCGCACATAAGTGAGTTTATAAGAAAGAGGAGCAATCACTGCTGAAACTTCAAATGTCTTCGATGAACGCTTATAGTCCATACCCAAGTCTATCTTCAGATAACCGGGAGAAAGCAAGCTGGATGCTACAGCCGGATCATTTGACTTATAACTGGCAAAAAACTGGGTATAAAATTCAGCCTGCACCGTATAGTACCAATTTTTTATAGCTCTCAAACCCAACTTAGAAGTAAGACGAATCAAATCCGTATTAGTCTTATACTTATGTAATGTATCCGATCGGGAACTAAGGAATCCTAATTTCCATTCAAGCTTGTTATCCCACTGCACTTTCTGTCTATCATTATAATTCGATTCAAGTACCAATCCAGACAAAAGAGTATTATTACTTTCACCACCCTTATACCAGTTTCCGGATATATAATTTTGTGTAAACTGCAGATAAGCATTTCCTGACTTCGTCCAAAAATTGGGTTTTTTAATCATCAGCTCCGTATTCACAGAAGGATCAACGATACGAGAATCTCCCAGTAAATCGATAACCCGTTCACGACGCGGCAACTTATGAACTACATCTTTTTTAAACGTACTCCTTCCCATAACCTGATTTTCTGTATAACGAACGAAAAGAGGCTCGTTCAAATAGACATTCATCAATGCATTATCTATAGACGAATTGATTTCCTCATCCGTATCAATGACTCCTTTATTACTTATAGGAATCAGATTATCCATTACGGATGCCTCCGCATCATTATCCATGGACAGAGCATTCGAAATAACGGAATTATACAGTGTGACAGGGGCAAACAACCTAAAATAACAAGGATTCAGAGAGACTCTGAAATAAGTGCTGTCATGAGAATGCTTATCCACGACTGCAGCCAACGAATCGGAATAAGCCGTCATGATCTTACCAAATACCTTTTTATCTCTAAAACGCCGGGAATGGGAAGAAGATGCCGGTCGCTGTGCAAAAGCCACATTGGCTATCAATACCAACATCATCCATATCAAGCATTTTCTTTTCATATTTAACATAGTTTGGACATTCAGATGCAAAAATACACGAAAAAATCAAACCTGCGGCATAAACTGTAAAATAATCTCAAAAAGGCCATAAAAGTAAGTATTCAGAAAATGTTTTTTAGAAGAAAGGTTCGTGAGTTCTTCATTTTTTTATAATTTTGCGAATTAAAATCAAAATGCGAACAGGACTCATTAAGAACTAATTAATAAAATCATATAACTGTGGCAGAAACAAAGTATATCTTCGTTACGGGTGGTGTAGCTTCATCATTAGGAAAAGGAATTATCTCATCATCTATCGGTAAACTACTTCAGGCAAGAGGTTATAACGTTACCATCCAGAAATTCGACCCGTATATCAATATCGACCCGGGAACGCTTAATCCCTATGAACACGGAGAATGTTATGTAACAGTGGACGGTCATGAGGCCGATTTGGATTTGGGACACTACGAACGTTTTTTGGGAATCCAAACGACCAAGGCTAACAACATTACTACCGGCCGCATTTATAAAAGCGTCATTGATAAAGAACGCCGCGGAGATTATTTAGGAAAAACCATTCAAATCATTCCTCACATTACAGATGAAATCAAACGCAACGTAAAACTACTTGGGAACAAATACAAATTCGATTTTGTCATTACGGAAATCGGTGGTACGGTAGGTGATATCGAGTCTCTCCCCTATCTTGAAAGTATCCGCCAACTGAAGTGGGAATTGGGACGAAATGCCCTATGCGTACATCTGACATATGTACCGTTTTTGGCGGCTGCAAAAGAACTGAAAACCAAACCAACTCAACATTCAGTCAAGGAACTTCAATCTGTAGGTATCCAGCCGGACATTCTGGTGTTGCGCAGTGAACACGATCTCAATGCCAACCTACGTAAAAAAGTAGCTCTGTTCTGCAATGTAGACGAAAAGGCAGTGGTACAGTCTGTAGATATGCCAACCATTTACGAGGTGCCTTTGCGCATGTACGAACAGGAGCTGGATAAAACCATCCTGACTAAAATGGGGCTACCTGCAGAAGGAAAGCCCAACCTTGATTCTTGGAAAAAATTCCTGGAACTTCGTTACAGCGCTGTAGAAGAAGTCAAGATTGCACTGGTTGGAAAATATGTGGAGTTACAAGACGCATACAAATCCATTCTGGAATCACTTTCCCAAGCAGCTACATATAATCACCGAAAACTGAAAATCGAATATGTCAACAGTGAATATTTGACAGACCAAAATGTCGATGAGAAACTGTCCCACGTAGATGGTGTAATGATTTGTCCGGGATTCGGGCAAAGAGGCATAGAAGGAAAATTTGTTGCGGCCAAATATACTCGTACTCATAATAAACCTACTTTCGGCATTTGTTTGGGTATGCAATGTATGGCTATTGAATTCGCGCGTAACGTGTTGGGATATGCGGATGCCAATTCTCGGGAAATGGACGAAAAAACTCCCCACAACGTCATAGATATTATGGAAGAACAGAAATCAGTCACCAATATGGGAGGTACCATGCGCTTAGGTGCCTACGAATGTGTTCTCGACCAACAGTCCAAAACATTCGAAGCTTACCATAAGACCCATATTCAAGAACGACACCGGCACCGATACGAATTCAACAATCTATATAAAGCTGAATATGAAAAAGCCGGCATGAAATGTGTGGGAATCAATCCGGAATCGGATTTAGTGGAAATTATCGAAATACCTGGGTTAAAATGGTACATTGGAACCCAATTCCACCCGGAATACAGCAGTACGGTTCTTAATCCGCATCCTTTATTCCTTTCATTTATCAAAGCCGCCATCAGTAAATAACTACTAATCATATAATATCAATTTCAGGAAATGGAAAAAAACACTCTCATAGGATTTGCCTTGATTGGAGCCGTATTAGTGGGCTTTAGCCTGTTTAACCGTCCAAGTGCCGAACAACAAGCGCAAATGCAACGCTATCAGGACTCCATACAGACTATCCAGCAGCAACAAGTCGCGAAACAAACCGCTGAAGCTGCCGCTGCACAAGCCCAAGTGGCGGCTATGGCACAGGATTCCACTTCCCTGCTCTTTAATGCAAGACAAGGTAAAGAATCATTCATTACTTTGGAAAACGAATTGGTGGAACTGAAGTTTACCAATAAAGGAGGACGTGTTTATTCTGCCAAGCTAAAAGACTATAATGGACAGGATGGGAAGCCCGTTGTCTTGTTTGACGGCCAAGATGCAGATATGAATTTTTCTTTTGAAGGCAAAAACGAGAATATCATCACAGAAGAACTGTATTTCATTCCAACCAATGTCACAGACAGTACCGTAACAATGCGTCTGCAAACAAATGGACAAGGATACATCGATTTTAATTATAAGTTGTTGCCACAGAACTATATGGTAAATTTCACCATTGAGGCACACAATATGCAAAACTATTTTGCTCCATCAATGCATACGGTAGACATTAATTGGCATCAGTACGCACGCCAGCTGGAGAAAGGATATTCTTTCGAAAACAGGTATACTAACATTACTTATAAAATAAAAGATGATAACACAGATTATTTGAGTGAGACCAAGGACGATGAAGAAGATATTCCAGAGAAACTGGATTGGATTGCTTTCAAAAATCAGTTCTTTTCTTGTGTATTCATAGCCTATCAGGATTTTGACAAGGCCAAACTCTCTTCCAGGATGCAAAAGGAAGGAAGTGGCTACTTGAAAAACTATGACGCCCAAATGTTTACTTTCTTCGATCCAACGGGCAAAGAACCTACCAACATGCAATTCTATTTTGGTCCGAACCATTACAAGACATTGCAAAAAATGAATCATTTTGCGGCAGGAAACAAAGACTTGGATATGCAGCAATTGGTTTATCTGGGTTGGCCGCTTTTCCGGTGGATTAACCGTTTCTTTACAATTTACGTATTCGACTGGTTGTCCAACTGGGGTCTGAGTATGGGCATTGTTTTACTGTTAATGACGGTTATCGTCAAAATACTGGTATACCCGGCTACATACAAATCATACATGTCGTCTGCCAAGATGCGTGTACTGAAACCCTATATAGATGAAATCAACAAGAAATATCCGAAACAGGAAGACTCCATGAAGAAACAGCAAGAAGTCATGGCTTTATACAGCAAATACGGAGTAAGTCCTATGGGAGGATGTCTGCCCATGCTGATACAAATGCCTGTATTCATTGCCCTGTTCAATTTCGTACCGAATGCTATCGAACTACGTCAGCAAAGTTTCCTGTGGGCCCCAGACTTATCTACATATGACGACATTATCAACTGGGGAACCCACCTCCCCCTTTTAGGCGATCACTTAAGTCTATTCTGCTTGTTGTTCAGCTTAACCAATATCCTGAATACCATGTACATGATGAAGCAGCAGGACGCCATGGCACAACAGCAAATGCCAGCCATGAAATGGATGATGTACCTAATGCCGGTGATGTTCATCTTCATATTCAATGATTATTCCTCCGGTCTGAACTACTATTATTTCATCTCTGGTTTAATTAGCATCTTGATTATGATTGTTCTTCGCAAACGTACAGACGATGCAGCACTGTTGGCTAAGTTGGAAGCACGCATGCAAGCCAACAAAAACAATCCTAAGAGAAAATCGAACATGATGGCCAAACTGGAGGCGTTGCAAAAAGAACAAGAACGCATCGCTCGCGAACGGGAAGCACGCAACAAAAAGAGATAGTACTAAAAAGTGTCATAATCAGTTTGATAAATCCGAAGAGGATTAAAAATTCAACTCTATAAATAAGTTGTTTCCATAAAAAGAGCCGTATCTACTTTACCTGCTCAACAGACTGTTATATTAAGATACGGCTCTTTTCTTTTTATCTGTTACAATCTCTCCCTTTTTCAGAAAATTCCCCTTTGTTTTAAGTATACCACATCATTTTACCCTCATTCCACTTGTATTATTCCACTCTTTTTACGTCCTTTGTCAAAACACAAAGAACCTAATCAGTTTAAATATTAAATATGAAAGCAAAATTATTCATTATGACAGCTGTCGCAATGTTTGCATCGTGTTCCACTCCCAGAACGGACGACACGGAGACTCCCTTTATCGGGAAACAGGAGATAACTATTCCGAACGGAAGATTAACCCCGGAAGCTCTATGGGCTATGGGACGAATAGGAGGAGTATCCGTTTCTCCTGACGGGAAAAAAGCAGTTTACACGGTATCCTATTACAGCGTTCCGGAAAACAAAAGTCATCAGGTTATCTATACAATGAACCTTGACGGAAGTGAAAACAGAATGCTCACGACCAGTACTCAAAGCGAAAGGGAACCTTGTTGGATAAAAGGAGGAACCCAAATAGCATACCTCAGCTCAGAAAACGGAAAAAGTGAAATCTGGTCCATGAACACTGACGGGAGTAACAGAAAAGTCATTTCGTCCTTCGACGGAGATATTGAGGGATTCAGCTTTTCACCCGATGAAAGTAAAGTAATGTTTGTGGCTCAAATCAAATACGGTCAACGTACGGCAGACATCTATCCGGATTTGCCTAAAGCCTCCGGAATCATTGTTAACGATCTAATGTATAAACATTGGGATGAGTGGGTGGAAACGATTCCGCACCCCTATATTGCCTCTTTCGATGGAAATCGGATCGGTGAAGCAAAGGACATATTGGAAGGACAGCCGTACGAATGTCCCATGAAACCTTTCGGAGGCATGGAACAATTAGCGTGGAGCCCCGACTCCAAAAGCATAGCTTATACCTGCCGTAAAAAGACAGGCAAGGAATATGCTTTTTCTACAGATTCGGATATTTACCTCTATCATATAGAAAGCGGAGATACTGAAAACTTATGTAAAGATTACACAACTTCCCAATTTTATGGCAAAGTTTTCCTGGGAAATGCTAACACAAGCGAACTATTATACGTTTGTCCCCAAAGTAAAGACGAAAATAAAGGTTACGATATCAACCCACGCTTCTCGCCCGATGGAAAATACATTGCATGGCAAAGCATGGAACGAGATGGCTACGAAAGTGACCGCAATCGCCTTTGCGTATTCAATCTGGACAAAAAACTCAAAACATACGTAACGGAAAGTTTCGAAAGTGGAGTGGACGATTACTGTTGGAACAACGACTCGCAGTCACTCTATTTCATCGGAGTATGGCACGGAACTACCATGATTTACCGTACAAATCTGGAAGGGAACATCGAAAAGCTCACTGATGGAGATTATGATTACGCCTCAGTGACCATGGCAGGGAACAACCTCATCACCAAACGACATTCTATCAGTATGGCCGATGAAATCTATCTGCTCGATACCAATACAAAAAAGATTGCCCAACTCACTACAGAAAACAAGCATATTTATGACCAGCTGACCATGGGAAAGGTAGAAGCGCGATGGACTCCGACTACCGATGGCAAAAAAATGCTCTCGTGGGTCATCTATCCTCCTCATTTCGATCCCAACAAGAAATACCCTACCCTTTTGTTCTGCGAAGGAGGCCCTCAAAGTCCGGTCAGCCAATTCTGGTCTTACCGCTGGAATTTCCAGATTATGGCAGCGAACGATTACATTATCATTGCCCCAAATCGCCGCGGATTACCAGGCTTCGGTATGGAATGGCTTGAACAGATTAGCGGCGACTATAGCGGACAATGTATGAAAGATTACTTGGCTGCCATTGACGATATAGCCAAGGAACCTTATGTTGACAAAGAAAAGTTAGGCTGTGTAGGCGCCAGCTTCGGAGGTTATTCCGTTTATTATTTAGCGGGACATCACGATAAGCGTTTCAAGGCATTCATCGCCCACGACGGCATTTTCAACATGGAACAACAGTATCTCGAGACCGAAGAAATGTGGTTTGCCCACTGGGATATGGGTGGTGCTTACTGGGAAAAGAACAATCCCATAGCCCAGCGCACGTTTGCGAACTCTCCCCACAAATTCGTAGACAAATGGGATACGCCTATACTTTGCATCCATGGAGAAAAGGATTATCGTATTTTAGCTTCCCAAGGCATGTCAGCCTTCAATGCAGCAGTCATGCGAGGCATACCTGCAGAACTGCTTCTTTACCCGGATGAGAACCACTGGGTACTGGAACCACAGAACGGAATTCTCTGGCAACGCACCTTCTTCAACTGGTTAGACAGGTGGCTTAAGTAAAAAAGAAAGGGAGTTCAAACGCAACCCCTCGGGTCCCTTTGAACTCCCTTTTTATGAAGCTGTCAAAGCTAAATATCTTACATTACGGCACTTAGCAAACCTTTTCCAACCTCTTCATAATAGAGAAGATAAACAACGCGGACAGTAAGCAAAGCGCGACAAGGATACCCCACAGAACCCATAATGGCAATCCGCCCCAAAGCATTCCGATAATGGATACCAAATAGTTGCCCACTGCTGTAGCGGCAAACCAACCACCCATCATCAAGCCCTTATATTTAGGAGGTGCCACTTTTGACACGAATGAGATACCCATCGGAGAAAGGAACAATTCGGCAAAAGTCAGCACAAGATACGTACCAATCAGCAAGTTGGGTGTCACACGATAATCACCGGTAGCGGAAGACAAATCATCAGGCACGGGCAAACCCAACGAACCGACAGCCATGATAACAAAGCCTATGGCAGCAATAAACATACCGATACCAATCTTACGGGGTGCAGACGGTTCTTTACCACGACTGGCCAACGAACTGAATACGGCCATTGAAACCGGAGTAAGCGCTACAACGAAGAAAGGATTGAACTGCTGGAACTTCTGAGGAAGAATTTCAATGGCCTCACCCCCCATGTTCTGATAGCTCAGAACCAAAACGGCCAGTGCGGCAACCGTCACTGCCGTTGCAATACCTTTTCCCTTCGAGGTCTTGGATTGGAAAATGCCAAATAAACCATACACGGAAATAGCAATCAATACCAGATTCCATACATTAAAGCCGATTCTTGTCAAACCTGTAGCGGAAGAGTCAGTATAGTCGCGTGCAAAGAAAGTCAGTGTCAGACCGTTCTGGTGGAAAGCCATCCAGAAGAAAATGACTACGGCAAATACCAGACATAAAGCCACAATGCGTGATTTGGTTTCAGCCGGTGAAAGCTGAGGTGCGGCTCCTTCCTGTTTTTCACTCTTGGCAGCCTGCTTCACGTTCACATCCGCATGTTTGAAAGACTTACGCCCCATCGCATAGATAAGCATGGAAGCAATCAGTGACACGCAAGCCACAGCGAACCCTAAATGATAAGAAATAGAAAGGCTGTCGATGTATCCGTTGGCAAAGTCCGTCAACGAAGCGGTATCAGTAGCCACATGCTGAGCAGATGCCAAATCAGAAAACTTCTGCATCGCTTCACCTGTCAGACTTCCGTCCAGGTACTGGTGAGCCAATGCCGGAATATCACCATTATACACAAAGCCCGACTTGGCCAAATACCAAGTTGTTATTTTTTCCGCAGCCGTAGGAGCGAACAATGCGCCCACATTGATGGCCATGTAGAAAATGGAAAAGGCCGTATCACGCTTTGCCGAATACTTAGGATCGTCATACAGGTTACCTACCATCACTTGCAGGTTCCCCTTAAAGAATCCCGTACCCAACGCAATCAGCACCAGCGATCCAATCATGGCAGCAACGCCTACAGCATTGTTCCCGGTAGGAATAGCCAGGCAAATATACCCGATAAACATGATTATGATACCAGATATCACCATCTTTCCATACCCAAACTTATCTGCCAAATAACCGCCCAATACCGGCAAGAAATAAACCAATGCCAAGAAACCGGCAAAGATATTGGAAGTAACTCCGGCGGTAAAGCCGAACTTTGCTTGCAAAAACAGGGTGAAGATTGCAAGCATGGTGTAATAGCCGAAACGCTCACCCGTATTGGCTAATGCTAACGCATACAGACCTTTAGGTTGTCCTTCAAACATAAATTTTAGATTTAAAGATTAATATTTAATTTTCTTTGAGTGCAAAGATATAATTTTAATGAGATTTTATATACATAACCTGCAAATTTCGGCATGAGTTTCTTGAATTAAATCCCCGGGAGCTATCTTTACCTGCAATCCGCGCACCCCTGCGCTCACGTATATACAAGGAAAATGCAAACAGGTTTCGTGTATATATGTCGGAAAGGTTTTCTTCATGCCGATTGGCGAACATCCCCCTCGAATGTAACCGGTAGTAGGCAACAATGCTTTTAGAGGAAGCAGTTCGCACTTTTTATTCCCCGATACTTTAGCGGCCAATTTTAAATCAATTTCCTGTTCTCCGGGAACGACACAAACAAAATAACCGGATTTGTCTCCATGAAGTACAATCGTCTTAAAGACTTGTTCTACGTTTTCGCCTAATCCGGCAGCCACATGTCTGGCACTCAAATCGTTCTCGTCCACTTCATAGGGAATCAACTCATAGTTTATCCCCGCCTTATCCAGCAAACGGGCCACATTCGTTTTCTTTATCATCTTCTGTTTCCCTCTTTTATTCCTCCTTTTCCCATTCTTTAAAGGGATGCTTCACCAACATGGAATTATAGTAACGGATATCTCCTGTCACCTCCTTTCCAAGCCAGGAAGGAGATTCAAAAACAGCCTGTTCGTCAGGCAACTCTATTTCGGCCAATACCAAGCCTTCATTCTTCCCGTAAAATTCATCCACTTCAAAAACATACGTCCCCGCCTTCACCATATAACGGGTTTTATCAATCACTCCAGGTTCACATAAAGCCATCAGCTCTTCCGCTTCTTCAACGGGAATCTCCTTTTCCCACTCAAAACGGCTCACTCCGCTTTCATCACAAGCCCCTTTTACGGTAATGTATCCTTTTTCTCCCTTTATCCGGATACGTACAGTCCGTTCCGGCACAGAACAGAGATATCCCTGCACAATGCGTACCGCTTTAAAAGCTTTTTCTTTATATCCTCCCTGAACCAAATATTTGCGTTCTATCTCCTGTCCCATCTACCCTGTTTTATTTACCGGACTGCATCAGTCCCTTTCATCTCCGTCACCATTCCTGTCCCTAACTCTTCCCGCAGATACATCGGCGTATATCCCTTATCCGACAACGCCACCTCTTCCGGTGTTCCACATGAAAGCAACATACCTCCGCCTTTTCCTCCTTCCGGTCCCATATCAATAATATAGTCCGCCATCTTGATCACATCCAGATTATGCTCAATGACAATGACCGTATTGCCTTTATCCACCAAACGATTCAGCACATTCAGCAACACACGGATATCCTCGAAATGCAAGCCGGTAGTAGGCTCGTCCAAAATGTAAAGCGTCTTGCCAGTATCCCGCTTCGAAAGTTCTGTAGCCAGTTTTACCCGCTGGCTCTCCCCACCCGACAATGTAGTAGAAGGCTGCCCAAGTTTGATATATCCCAGCCCCACATCCTGCAAGACCTTTATCTTGTTCAATATCTGAGGGACGTTCTCAAAGAATTCCACGGCCCTGTTAATAGTCATATCCAATACGTCGGCAATGGATTTTCCCTTATAACGTACTTCCAATGTCTCCCTGTTATACCGTTTTCCATGGCATACCTCACAAGGCACCATTACATCCGGCAGAAAATTCATTTCAATAGTTTTATAACCGTTCCCTCCACATGCCTCGCATCGGCCTCCGGATACATTAAAAGAAAAGCGTCCCGGCTTATAACCGCGAATTTTCGCCTCCGGCAATCCGACGAACAAAGCCCGGATATCCGAAAAGACACCCGTATAGGTCGCCGGATTGGAGCGGGGAATACGTCCCAACGGTGACTGATCCACATTCACGACCTTGTCTATATGTTCCAGCCCCTCTATGGAGGAATATGGAAGAGGATCCCGTAAAGAGCGGTAAAAATATTGGGACAACACAGGCTGAAGCGTGTCATTTATCAAGGTAGACTTTCCGCTGCCCGATACACCGGTCACGCAAATAAGTCTGCCCAAAGGGAATTCGGCATCCACATTCTTCAGATTGTTACCCCTCGCTCCTCTCAGCCACAGAGATTTGCCATTTCCCTGCCGGCGTTCTTTCGGGACTTCAATCCGCAAATTGCCATTCAGATATTTGGAGGTAAGTGTTTCGGTATGAAGCATTTTATCCGGAGTCCCGGCAAACACGACCTCCCCTCCCAACCTTCCGGCTTTTGGCCCCATATCCACCACATAATCGGCATTCAGCATCATGTCCTTATCATGCTCCACCACAATGACGGAATTGCCGATGTCGCGAAGCTCCTTCAACGAATGTATCAGACGAAGATTGTCCCGCTGATGCAATCCGATACTCGGTTCATCCAAAATATAAAGGACATTCACTAACTGCGATCCGATTTGTGTGGCCAAACGGATACGCTGGCCTTCCCCGCCCGACAACGACACCGATGAACGATTCAGCGAAAGATAATCCAGTCCCACATCCAACAGGAATTTCAGACGGGTACGTATCTCTTTCAATATCTCCACCGCTATACGCTTCTGTTTGTCCGACAAGTGCTCTTCCACATGCATCAGCCATTCATACAATCCGCCAATGTCCATGATGGAAAGTTCGTAGATATTTTTATCATGTATACGGAAATGCAATGCTTCCTTGTTTAAACGGGCCCCGCCGCACTCCGGACAGACCGCTGTCCGGGAAAACTGTTCCGCCCACTTCTGCTGGGTGGCCGAAGAGTCACTGTCTTGCATCATCTGTATGTATTTGACCAGACCTTCAAATGTGGTAAAATAATCCGATCCCGTATGAATCAGTGAACTCTTAATCTTTATCCGGTCGTCCGAACCGTAAAGAATCTCATCAATTGCCTCATCCGGAAATTTCGACAAAGGCGTTTTCAAGTCCAGCTCATACTTCTCAAGCAAAGCCGCGACCTGCCAGAAAACCATCGAATTCTTATACTTTCCCAACGGCACGATAGCCCCTTCATAAATAGAAAGTTTCCGGTCGGGAATCACTTTATCGATATCTATCAAATTCACGAATCCCAATCCTTTACATTTGGGACAGGCACCCTGAGGAGAATTGAAGGAAAAATTGTGCGGCGCCGGTTCTCTATATGACAGCCCGGTAACCGGACACATCAGACGGCGGCTATAATGCCTTACATCTCCCGCCTGAACATCCAGCACCATCACCAGCCCGTCCCCCTGTGTCATGGCAGTGGACAGACTTTGCTTCAACCGTTTGTTATCCTTTCCGTCCACCACAAACTTATCCACCACCAACTCTATATCATGGTTCTTATAACGGTCCAATTTCATGCCATGGGTAATTTCCCTGATTTCCCCATCTACCCGGACAGACAAATATCCTTTTTTCCTTACTTGCTCAAACAGCTCCCGGTAATGTCCTTTACGGGTGCGTACCAAAGGCGCCAACAAATAGACGCACTTCCCCGTATACTCCTTCAGAATCAAATCCAGTATCTGTTCTTCCGTATATTTCACCATCTTCTCACCCGACAAATATGAATACGCTTCCCCGGCCCGGGCAAAAAGCAGACGCATGTAATCATAAACTTCAGTGGTAGTACCTACCGTAGAACGGGGATTTTTGTTCGTCGTTTTCTGCTCAATGGAAATCACCGGACTAAGCCCGGTAATTTTATCCACGTCCGGACGTTCCATTCCTCCAAGGAAGTTGCGCGCATAAGCAGAAAAGGTCTCAATATACCGTCGTTGCCCTTCCGCAAAAATCGTATCAAAAGCCAAAGAAGACTTGCCACTTCCGCTCAGCCCTGTAATCACGCTCAAGCTATTCCGCGGAATCTCCACATCAATATTCTTCAAATTATGCACACGAGCCCCGTATACACTGATTTTTTCTGTTTCCTCTGTCCTGTTCAATTGTTCTTCCATCCACATCGGCCTTTCGTTGCAACCTTAAATTCCTCGCAAAATTAATGCTTCCTCCCGACATATTTAATTAAAAAGCCTAATAATATTTGCGAATCTCCATACAGAATGTGAAGAAAAGAGTTTTTTTTGCTACTTTTGCCCAACCAAAGAAAATTAACGCATTCATGAAAACATTTCGATACGCACTGTTGTCCTGCCTTCTCTTTGCTATACCACTTCTCGGAATGGCGCAACAGACCGGCTATTTCCTACACACCATATCCAAAGGACAGAGCCTGTACTCCATCGCGGCCATGTACAATGTGACCATAGAGGAAATCATCAGCCTGAATCCGGGCAGCGAAAAGATGATAAAGGCCGGAGATACCTTGAAGATTCCACAGGCACAGGCATCATCCAGGCAGCAGTTCCATACCATCCAACCCGGAGAAACCTTATACCGCCTCACCCAACTTTACCATGTACCGGCCCAACAAATATGCGAGGCCAATCCGGGATTGACGGCAACTAATTTCCGGGCAGGACAGGTTATCGTCATTCCGGAAGCAAAGGCAGATACCCCCTCCGCCGTATCCCCCACAACGGTTCCGCAAGTTTCACAAAGCGCCATGCAAGCCCGTTATCAGGATATGCACAAAGTAAAACGGAAAGAGACCATCTTCAGTATCTGCAAAGCATACGGCATTACCCGTCAGGAGCTGATCGATGCGAATCCGGAACTGAAAACCGAACCTCTAAAAAAAGGAAAATTCCTCCGTATCCCTTTCCCAAAAGTTCCCGGACAGCCCGGTACGGTACAAAAGCTCGAAAGCGAACAGCCTGCCAGGCAACCGAGCGATACGGAACTTTTCACGAAAACATCCAAAAAAGACCAGCGTCTGGACAAGGTAAAAGTCGCCGTTATCCTGCCTTTCATGCTCGACAACGAGGCATCCAGCGAACAAAAAAGAATGGTCGAATATTATGAAGGTTTCCTGATGGCGGTAGATAGCCTGAAAAGAGACGGGTACTCTTTCGATATCCACACATACGACTCAAATAGAAGCAATGTTTCCATAAAAGGGATTTTAGCCCGACCGGAGATGAAGGAAATGAACCTGATTATAGGTCCCGTACATCCCGACCACATAAAGGAAGCGGCTGCTTTTGCCAAAAAGAATGAAATCAGGATGATTGTTCCTTTCAGCTCAAAAGACAACGACGTCTTCAACAATCCCTACATATATCAGATCAATACACCTCAGTCATATTTGTACTCCGAAGTATACGACCATTTTATCCGTTGTTTCCGCAATAACGTCAACATCATTTTTGTCGATACCCAGGATGGAAACACGGAAAAAGCAGATTTCATCAAAGGATTAAAAATAGAGCTGGATGCACAGCGTACGCCATACAAACAGCTCACTATCCGGACGGATACCCCGGTCTATCTGGAAAATGTCATCAATCCGGCGATGGAAAACCTGTTTATCCCTACCTCCGGCAGCAATATCGCCCTGATTAAACTATTGCCTCACCTGAAACAACTGGCACTGGAAAGCCCCGAATGCAGTCTGCACATGTTCGGCTATCCGGAATGGCAAACCTACACGACAGATTATATCACTGACTTTTACGCATTCGACACCTACTTCTACGGTTCGTTCTACACGAACAACCTGTCGCAAGCCACAGCTGATTTCCAGTATACATTCCGGAAATGGTATGGAAAAACCATTATGAACACCTATCCGAAATATGCCATTCTCGGATTTGACACCGGTTACTATTTCTTGAAAGGATTATCCATGTATGGCAACAATTTAGAAGCCAATTTAGGAAAAATAAGAGTGTCTCCCATTCAGACAAGCTTCAAATTTGAACGTGTGAACAACTGGGGAGGCTTTATAAACAAGAAAGTCTTTTTCGTACACTTTACGAAAGGACATGAACTGATAAAAATGGATTTTGACAAATGAATAAAGTAAGAAATATCCTGATAGGAATCGGAATCATCTGCTTGGGAAGCAACATTCCACAACTTACCCACGCGCAAGTGGGCGAATTCAGGAAAGATTTGGCCATCGGTGTCAACGGAGGGGTCAACCTCAACTCCATCGGTTTCACCCCTACTATCGACCAAGGGTCACTTATGGGAATGACCGGAGGAATCACCCTGCGCTACACCTGTGAAAAATATTTCGCCACCATTGCCGCCCTGCAAATGGAAATCAACTATTCCCAACAGGGATGGGAAGAAAAGATCGACGACGGAAGCAACAACACCTACAAGAGAGCGGTCAACTATATACAAGTGCCGTTTATGGCTCATTTGGGATGGGGACGTGAACAACGGGGCGTACAGTTCTTCGTCAATGCGGGGCCGCAGTTCGCCTTGTATCTGAGCGACAAGGAAACATACGGAGGAGAGCCTTGGGATGTGACAAACCGCCCGAACAACGTGACGCAGCAATACGGGAAAGAGATAGAAAACACGTTTGACTACGGTATCGTCGGAGGAGCAGGTATCGATTTGGCCACGAAGATAGGCCATTTCATTCTGGAAGGAAGATACTACTATGGTTTCGGGAATGTGTTCAACGATACCAAAAAAGATCCGTTCAGTTGCTCCAACAACTCCGTCATCACCATCAAGTTCAGCTATCTTTTCGATATCCTTCGGACCAAATAGAAATCTATTTAAGCCCTTTACATTCATTATCATTGTACCAGTCCTTCAGAGCCTCTTCAAAACTCCATTTAAATGCATATCCGCTATCGGCAAGCTTCTTGCCGCAAATGTTTGTGGATATCTGAAGTTTCCTCACCCGTGCGGGACAGATTCCCATGGGAGCCCCCAATGCGCCAATCACTGTAGCAACAGGCATTATCAACCAATTAGGCACCATAGGTACAGGTTTGTCAAGCCCGGTCACTTCCTTCATCGAATTCACGATATGCTCAATGGTATAGGCCGGTTCAAAACAGCAGTTATAAAGCTCTGCGCCATGCTCATGATGCTCCAGCCGATAGAGCATGAAGCGTACCAGTTCCTTTACGTATATGCAAGCCTTTATCGTATCCTTACGACCGGGATAAGCAAACTTGCCTCCACGGATTCCCCAATAAAGACGTGTAAAGTTCCCGTTCTCCCCCTTGCCGAACACCACGCCCGGACGGACAATGGTCAGCTGCCTGTTCATTGCATCCTTCGCCTGCCATATCTGATGGATTTTCTCTGCCACCAGCTTGGATATGCCGTATGGCGTATTCGGTGTGGGCAATGTCGTTTCCTCTTTCAGCTCCTCAGCCGCCCCGTAAGGAGCAATGGAAGAAGTAAACACGATTTTCCTGATGCCATGTCTCTCCGCGAAGGCGCATACATTCTCCGCGCCGCGTATATTGGTCTCAAAATATTCATGATCCGGATGTCCGGGAGTACGATGCACTGCCGCAAAGTTGAAGATGGCATCTTCCGGAGTAGGGACAAAAGGCACCTCCGCAACAGGTTTGCGCACATCACAATAGACAAAGGTGGATTTTAACGTCTCATCCTTCCGTAGCGGAGAATGATAATCCCTCTTTACGGCCGGAAGTGGAGTGCCGGGTGCTACGATATCAAGGTTATAAATAGTCGCTTCAGGGTGTACTTCTTTTAATAATTTAGTGAGATGTGTACCGATGAATCCGGTACCGCCAAAAACCAGATAGTTCATACTTTCGATTGTTTATATTCTTCAATGGCCAATACAACGATCACATACAACCCCTATTATAAAATTGTATGATAAAATAAAAATAAGATTACGAAGAAGCAAAGAAATGCAATCATTATACAACATTTCATAATGCTTGTAATGCATCTCGATATGCATCTATAGATTTTTGCTTTGCGAAATTTTCCTCTAAATATGCTCTCCCTGTCTGATGTTCTTCTACAAATTTTTCTTTTTTCTGTATTATTTCCCATAATGACCTATGCAATTCTTCATAATTGCCAGCCTCTACTAATATGCCACAGTGGGAATCCTCTATTATACGCCATGCCTCACTTCCTCTCTCTAAAATCCCCCAAATAGGAATATTTGTAGCTAAAATACCATATATTTTACTTGGAACAGAAATTCCCTTAACTCCTTTTGCATTTGTCACAATATGAACATCAGCGGCATTTAAGCTATATACCAAATTCTCTTTCTTTTGAAAAGGAACAAACACAACATTTCTTAAACCATGCTCTTTTGCATATTCCTCCAACCGAGGTTTAACAAGCCCATCTCCAACAAAAACAAAAGCGACCGAATCATCATCTTTAAACTGTCCCATTATTTTAAGAATATTCTCAAAATCATAATAAAGGCCGATATTACCCGAAGTCATAATCACAAACTTGTTCTCAATCCCATATCGCTTTTTAAACGCGACTACCCGCTCGTTATCTTTAGGCAGCGGCATTATCCTGGTCTCATCAATCCAATTGTTGATTACTACATTTTTGGGTATCTTTCTACCCTTAAAACGATTAAACAATGTTTCCTGCATATCTCGACCAAGCGTTACAACAATATCCGATTTTTTACAAGACCTCTTATCCCACCACATCATCGTATTTAAGACCAATTTGTTGCCCGAATAGTTCACTGCAATTATTTGTTCCGGATTGAAATCCATAATCTGATACATCAACTTTCCACGAGTAATCCTTTTCCCGACCGTCCCAAGTATGCCCCCCAATATAGGCGGCTGTGTCACCGCAAAAACCAAATCAAACTCACCAGCCTTAAATGTAGCGCCTATACTGTTGAAAAAATAAGATAATATATATTTTATTCGGCTTATTTTGCTTTGCTTATTCACTTCAGGAACACGTACTCTAATTATTCTCATCCCAGCATATTCTTCAAAATAATATCGATAAGCCTTATATTTATCTTCAAGTTTCTGAGCATAACTGGGTACTTCACAAATCACCGTAACATCAAATGTGTCAGACAGCCCCTCAGCCAATTCTGTCAGAATCTGTCCGGTAGTAGCAACTTCCGGATAGAAATAATTGGCATACATCAATAGCTTTTTCTTCATTTCTTTCTGCTATAAAATAAATATTTACAGGTATAATAGGCCAGCCACCACCTGATAGAAATCATCGTAAACCATGAATTGACACTTTTTTGTGTCGAATTGGACACATTATTCCCGTGAATACGGTATCGGGATAATTGCTGTGGTATCATGGTTGTATTCCCATATATTTCAGCTTGCAATCCGATCCATCTGTCATGCATCTCTATCCTATCAGGAAAAGGGAATAAATGCCTCAATAATTCTTTGCGAAAAGCCATACAACAACCCAAATATGAATTTTTAATCAGATTATTTATATATCCGGTCTTAGACTTCCTTAACCTGAAATAACTTTTTTCAAATTCCCTGCCTTCTTTATCAATTAAAGAAGCATCATGCAC
The DNA here is from genome assembly GCA_947626525.1 of uncultured Phocaeicola sp. GTDB lineage: Bacteria > Bacteroidota > Bacteroidia > Bacteroidales > Bacteroidaceae > Phocaeicola_A. Next base: position 24,598 of record CANQSM010000035.1, read on the forward strand.
GATTAAAAGAAAATCTTGCAGATAAGACATGCAAACATCAACTTTATTAAACTCCCAAATGTCATCTTGATCACATAAGAAAATAAAATCTCCGGAAGCCTGTTTCAACGCATTCTCAAAATTTGAAACGACTCCATGTTTGCCCTTATTGACAAATATCTTAATTCGAGAATCATTGAAAGTCCTAACTATCTCCAGTGTTTTGTCCTCGCTTCCGTCATCAGATATAATAATCTCATCGTCATCAGACAATTGGGAAAGAATAGAATCAAGTTGCTCTTTTATAAAGTTCTCACCATTATAAGTGGCAACACATACGCTCACATGCATATTAAAAGTATGTTTTTAAGTATATAGATATAAATGATAAATTTTTATTTTTAACAACTAATGAAAGACAACGCTTTGCCGTCACATATAAGTAATCTACATTATCCCAAAAACGTTCACGCTTACAAGCCTTTGCACATTGACAGAAAATACGGAACCTATTTTTCAGCTTTGTCACATCTGTCTCATCAACCGAAAAATCTTGTATACAAACCGTATCAATCACGTAAAACGCATCTATCAACGTTCGAACTTTCTCTATAAATCGAATATCAGAGAAATCAAGCCAAACTGCCTCATCATATCCTCCAGCTTTCCAAAATAAGTCTACATTAATCAGCATACCACTATTAATAGGAGCATAAGGCAATAATTTTACAATTCCCGTAGGAACGTTGTCTTGTAATTTAGACGTTTTATGATAATAAGGTGTAGGAGAAAGAAACTTCCCATTTGATATCTTATGCTTGGGTGCGAACAATAATATGGATGGATTTTCTTCTATAGCTTTTGTATATTTAAGCAAGGCATTATATGGGAAAAAGGTATCTTGATCCAATAACAATAGCCACTCAATATGCTCACATTTCGCATATTGGGCAGCTTTATTATACGCTACTCCCAGTCCACTATTCCGGGAATCATGTACATATATCACATTCTTAATATTCACATCTTGAGGGGTGGGAGAATTATCATAAGCAAAAATAGTTATATCCTTATCTTGCAATAATGACCGATAAGATTTTGAATTCTCCAACTTACATTTATAGAGAACGATTACACAAAGAATCTTCATTGACCTAACAAAATAAATAACAGAAGTAGAAAAATGAAATCACTCCTACAACAGTTTTTCTTTCTACAGACATAGATAGCTCAACATTATGTCTAATGAGATGTTTCTTGTTATATACCAATGTCTTAAACAGCCGGTTCAAACTTCCACTTCCTCAATAGATAAACAAACACTAATTGTGGAAAGAGCCCCATAAAAATCAACATATTATCAAACAAACTAAAAAAAGTAAGAATGGTAAGCACAATATACATTGGAACCCGAACGACACTATTTTTAGGAATAATTTTAATCATTACAAATACATAAATAAGAATGAAAAGAAAAACTATAATCATCCCTCCCCATCCCCAAGTCAAATATGGATCAAAGAATGTACTACCTACCACCAACGTTGGATCCACATAATAATTCGCTCTGTCTTTCGGCTCTGGGATATTAATATGCTTACTGATAAACATAGGACACACTTCATTTATTATAAGAGGAATAAAACCGGAAGAATCATCCCTGAAATTTTTCTTCTGATTTATCGCATTTTGAAGATTTCCCAAAGGAGAAGTAATATAACTATAACTCCAAAAGAACTCTTTAGGAACAAACGAATCTTCAAATTTTTGGGAAGCGCCTCCCCACTGTAATATTAGCTTGCCTTCAGGATCATTCATTCTTAAGTTCCCAATTAAACCAAATAAATATAAAACAACAAGGGAGGATGGAATTAATCCAATCAGAACTTTCATAGCATTCTTTCCGGACATTAAATACAACAAGAATAGACAAAAAATCATAAAAAGCAACGCTCCTCTACTCATAAATGACAATGGGACCAACAGATTCATCAACATAGGTTTGATGAAACTGTTGGTTCCACCCCCTTGTGAAAAATAACAATACGAAGAAAAGTTAAACAAGAAAAGAGATCCATTAAAAACAAAAACATGCACTACAGGCATGGCAAAATCCATATATAAACGAGCATCCGCATTACCGCTTAAATATGCAATTAGGGGGATTGTTTGAAAATATATAAATTCAATACACAACAGGAAATAAACTCTCCTTGTCTGCTTCATGACCCATTTATAATAATTCAGAGGATGAACCAATGCCTTATATTCAAAATCTTTATTTTTATGGGTCTTAATCGAAAAAATTAATGATAGTAAACTTGTTATCAATAAAAAGATCAGCAGTTCAAAAGAAATTATGGGATATTTATCAGACCAACCCAGTAAATACAAAAACACCACAATAAACCAAGATACGGCATATAAAAATAACGGATTACATATTATTCTATTACTGCTTGCAACCATAGATTTTCCATTTTCTTTATTTTTCTTGATTGGAAAAAAGACATATCATATATTTATAAATACTTTCTCAATGACTCTTTATAAAAATACAAACAACGAATGCATTTTCCTATATAATATGCCGATACCCCTACCGACTTAAGCAATAAACTGCGATAATCTTTTTGAAAAGTCTCATCCGGAGTATTCGCACTCATCCCTGTCATATTGTAAAGTGTAACAATCTCGTCAACATATACAAAATCCACTTTTTCCCTCAATAAGTTTAAATTATAAGCATAATCTGCGTATACTTTATACCGAGTATTGTACGCATATTTTGTATATATTAGCCTTGGATAAAAAATGGCCTGATGCGAAACATTAGTAGTAGCCCATTTTATTTTATTGAATTTACCTAAATGCTTTGTACCTATCCCCTTAAATAATACACTTCCATAATATACAGCATCTATATCCGAAATTTGGCTTACTACATTTTGAATCACATCATTGGTATAAAATAAATCATCAGCTCCCATGAAAATTAGAAAGTCACCTGTTGCTATTTTAAGTGCCTTATTCATGGCATCATAAATACCATTGTCCGGTTCACTTACCCAGTAAGCGATTTTATCGGCATATTTTTTTATGATGTCGACAGTTCCGTCGGTGGAACCGCCGTCAATGATGATATATTCCACATACGGATAGGTCTGGTTCAATACCGACAGTATCGTCTGTTCTATCGTTGTTGCCGCATTATATGACACGGTAACGACCGAGATTAAAGGTTTTATCATTCTTATGTTTTGAATTAAAACCGTAAATGTTCGTTCTTATGTAAGCACTCAATTTAGGGCACACGTCTGATTTAAAGCACTTTTCAGTGCTCTATCATTACGTGTGTTAAAAATTAAACGTTTGATTTAACAGTTGGCATAAGCCATACCTATATTGGCGGGTGTCAAGCTAAGGAAATCCCGACATCCGTTAGTAAGCACTCAATCTAGGGCTTACCATTTACTTCTTTAATGAATATCTTGTACTTCTTCCATTACCTGAAACAGATAAGAATCCACAACCAACCAATTTGTCAACTAATGTCCGTGTCTGTTTTTGGGTGAGAATATTTTCTGTCCTCATTACAATATCAGAAATTGAAGCTTGATTCCCCTTCTCCTCAATAGCATAATAAACCCTAAGCAGCTGATGTGATTCACATATACCAATCTTTATAGGGTGCATGGCAGTAAAATAATCTTCTCCTAAGACGTATTTATAATATGGATGTTGCAAAATATAGCCCTTTTCCAACATTACTGGCAATTTTTCATCATAAAGGTGATCTATATGATGCCTACGTATATCATACAGATTTACTAAAGTAAAAGTATCAAGTTGTCCATTCCTTTCCTTTAAACTACGAACAAATAAAAAGAAGAACTCATCTATAATTTCCGAACGAATAATCAAACTCACTTGATAATCATCTGAATGTGAAAAGTCAGGAATATTTCTTCCTTCTCCAATACAATTTGCATACATAATATCTATACCCTGTCCACTTCGTTCTATCAGTCCTGTTTTCTCTATAACCTCAGCCATAAGTCTGCTTCTTGGGGAACTATTCACGGTAAGCAGATTACCAAGATTTACCCCATAAGGAAAACCGCCCGGATTAGTTATTTCTATCTGTCCAGGTGATTGCCTTATCAATATATCACCTCCCATCTGCAGACTTCTGTGAATGCAAGCATTCAATACTGCTTCTCTTATCGTTTCTTCATTAAAGGAAGGGACATCAATAATTTCCGGCAAGTTCATGATATGGAGTAGAGGATTGCTGGCCGGCTGATTAATATATTCCCATATATGCTTTATTCCTAAGAGCAACGGCTCACGAAATTCCTTTCTGGCCGAATATCTTATTTCTTCAGGATTACTTCTATATTCTACAACTACATTCTGTTGTGGCAAGTAATGAGCAATAGCCTCACTTTTTCCTAATAAAATAAGAGCAGCATACGTAAGACCATTAACTGAGGAAAGATTCAAATCTGAAAGCAGCTGATTTAACGGCATATCTCCGGCTGCCAAATGCCTTCGATTTACACGCATCAACCTTCTGAGTTCCTCTACAGCTCTATCGTCCAAATCATCAATAATCAAGCCTGGACAAATGCGAGCAGAGAAATCCGGGTCCTGTTCCTGAAGAATAGAAAAATACTCAGCATCATCCATTTCACGCAGGCTATCTCCCACACGCATTAAAGGCACACCCTCGAATCTTAAAGCCTTTCCCAAAGGACGGCTAGGAATATTCAACACCAATACCCTCAATTTATCTTTTCCGGACTCATCAAATAATTCTTCTGCATGCACACGTATACGTAAACGAGTATATATTTCATCCTCCAATGCACCTACTTGCCCTTCTGCAAAATCACTACCAACCACTAAATGTGGATAAGCATCTGCCATGCCTAGAACCAAACGTCCACCTCTTTCATTTGCTAAAGCTACCACATATCCCAATACACAATGCCTGCGGTCTACAGGATTAGTTTTTTGTCCACCTGCAAAAGGATAGTTGTGTTTTGCCTCTTTGAACTCTATATGATCTTCACGTTCCCTGAGCAATCTTAATTCTTCTATTGTAGTCATATAAAAAATTTTTATATGGCAAATATATTAAATTGGGCTGAAATAAAATAATATTATGGGCTGAAATATAAAAACAAGCACATTAAAAACATTATACCTCTGAATATCAATGGGCTATAAACATAAATAACAAAGGCTATAACTTATATTGTCTGACATAAGAGTCTTTAACCCATTATCGACAAAAGGTACTTGGGACGTTTACATAAAATTATTCCGGAATTCAATATTTTATTCTGCATTCCAAAATAAAACGATTATTTTTGCATAAACAACGAAAGGCATGAGAATCATAGCAAGAAGCAAGATTATTGAATATTATACCGGACATCCCGATTCGAAAACAGCACTTGAAGACTTATGAGGATGAACACTATCAGATAGAACCACCTTCCCTGATAGATGTGATAAAGCTCCGCATGTATGAAATGAACCTGAACCAGATAAAGCTTTCAGAACTTCTCGGTGTAAGCCCATCACGTGTCAGCGACTATCTCACGGGACGTTGCGAACCGACCCTCAAGGTAGCCCGTGAGATAAGCCGAAAACTCAATATCGACGCAAATATCGTGTTGGAAATATAGCAAAATGAAAAATTTTGGATTCATAAACTTGTCTTTTTTAATTCAGTTTCCTTATCACCTTACAGGGATTGCCTGCGGCTATACAATCAGGCGGAATATCATGCGTCACTACCGAATGCGCACCTATCACACTTCTTGCTCCAATGGTAACCCCCTTCAATATCATGCAATAAGCACATCATCCTCTATTACAATCGGTGCATCTATCCTGTCAATGCTGTCTTTGGCATTGTCACGCCTGTTCAGATAGTTTATGCTGTGCGCATTACTATCAAGTATGACAGTACCTCCTCCCATTTTAACATTGCAACCAATTGATAAGCGAGACCTTATCCTTAAACAACAGCTCGATATTCCAACATTGCTTCCTATAATCAATTTCCCGTGATTGGAAACATAGATACATGTTTTAAGATTGCGTGTCAATGGATTATAGCAATGCCCCGAAGAGATTTCCACATTATCACCAATGGAGCAGCTTGAACCTTCTTCTATAGAAATATATGTGCTACCAATGAATCTTGGATTCTTGCCCACAGTGATAATAATGCTTACTTGCTTTTTGATTACAGCAGCGAAGGTCGTGCTTTTTATTCTTTAGGGCAAGACGTTTTTTTTGGGGATGCCCTACATACGATGTGTCAAATTATTGACACATACAAATCTCTAAGCTGCCTTGCGGATTTCTGCCACGAATAAGAATTCAACCTTTCATATCCCAGCTGAATTATGCCCGCGCGTTCTTCATCGCTCCATGAAGAGGCCGTTTTTAATTTCTCTGCCAAATCAGAGCCTTGATCATCCGAAAGGAAGTAGACACCCGCGTCACCCGCTATCTCCGGAAAGCAGCTTTTATTATTGAGCAGTACCGGACAACCATAGGCAAAGGCTTCCAATATGGGCATGCCAAACCCCTCATACAAGGAAGGATATACAAAAGCGACAGCATGGGCATACAAGTTCTTCACATCCTCATCCGTCGCGGGAAAATGTACCACCCTATCAGGAATATTATGCTTCCTGAATGCTTTTTTCTCTTGCCGGGTAAACTCACCGCCCGTGCATACCAACAATGTTTTCTTACAGTTCTCCGAAAACTTACCAAAATCCGTAATGAGTTGATGAAAGTTCTTGTATGCGCCTCTCATGCCCATATATAAAAAGTAGGGCTCGTCAATCAGGGCTTTATCCGGTATCCTTTCACGGGCAGGCCCTCCATGATAAATCACATGTATTCTATCCTCCGGAACTTTTAAGATTTCCATCAGGTCCCGTTTTGTCCGCTTTGAGACCGCAATAATGGCATTGGCCTTCTCAGCCAGTTTCCTTTTGCCCACAATTTGCCGATCATTCCTGCTAAAATATTGCGGGAACAATTCGGGCATCATGTCATGAACGGTCAAAACGAAAGGTTTCCCATTTAAATAGGGATATTCAGTTAAAGGCTGCAGATGACGGCTGCAGAATCTTGCGAGACTCCTATAAATGCCAGAAAAC
>CANQSM010000036.1 GCA_947626525.1 uncultured Phocaeicola sp.
TTGCCCGGATAGTCGGCTTTCAGTTTGGCGCAGGCTTCGTTGTAGCGGCGCACCGCTTTCCGGCACTCCTCCGTATCTCCGAAATAAGGTTGGGGTGCAGGCATGGAGAGCAGACTGGTTCCGATGCCCGCCGCCTCCATGAATTTCAGGTGGGCGGATACGTCCCATTCAGGCAAAGGGAATGTCTCTTCCATTGCCGCCCCGTGCCGTTCGAGCAGCGCCTTGAATTCGGGCAGCACATTGTGGCAATGCACATCGACGGCTTGTTGTGCCATCGCCGTAAAGAGCGGGAGCATAAACGAGAACATAATAACAATTCGTTTCATCTGTCGTCTCCTCTTTACATCATCGGCATCTCCCATGCACCGCGGGTATCGACACCGGTGCTTTCAGCCGCAGTTTCCAATGTACGGACTTCTTCTTGCGTAAGGGCGATCTTTGCCGCTTGTGCCGCCTCCTGCACTTGTACTACCTTGGTTACGCCGATAATAGGCGTTGTACCTTTAGCTATTGCCCATGCCAATGCCAGCTGTGCCGGCGAGATGCCGTACCGGTCGCCGACGGAACGCATAACCTTCACGAGTCTTTCGATTTGCGGCAGCATCGGATTGTAAGTATCGCCTGCTATCTGCGGCGTGAATTTCGTCGAAATGCGTACATCCTCACGGCGGCAACTCTTGGTAAATGCCGCAAGCACGTTTTCCGACGCGCCCATGCCGTAGACGACGGCGGAATCCCAAAGATTCAGCCCGTTTTTCATGGCTTCGTCGAATACGGGTTTCAGTTCCTCCACTCCTATATGGTTGCCGAATACCTGGTCGCCGCCTACAGCACCCGTACCCCACGACCATGTCCCCAATACGATAGACGGTTGATTTTTCATCTCTATGTTTCCTCCTATATTTACTTTTGTTTATTTTCCATATATTTTTTACCGAGTGTCGTGCATTTTGCCACTACGTCTCCCGTGCGCAAATAGGAATAGGTGGGCATTTCAAAAAGTATAGGCTTGAGTTTTGCGTAATCCACCTTGTCCTTTTCATTGAGTATGCTCTCTTCGGCATAGGTCGCCGAAATTTTGCAGATGAAATTGTCGAAAGTATCGGTTTCGTAATTATCCGCTACCTCGCAATCCATCACAAGCGGCGAATCGTCTATCACCGGTGTGCCGAGTTCGCTCGTATGGTAGCCGAATACTTCCGATTTGTCGGTTTTCGCCCCACTGACACAGCCGACATAATCGGCGCGTTCGAGCAATGCTTCATCGATGATGTTCACGGACAAACGACCGGCAACTTTCACGCCCCGATTGGTGTAGTGGAGTTTTGCCAAAGAAATCAAGATGCGGTCATGTCCAATGATACCGAGATGCCCGACAAGCACCCAATTCGCCTTTCCTTCAACTATTCGACAACCACCGCCGGTGTCGGATATAAAGCCAGTTTCGGCCCAAGATTCTTCTTCATAATTTTTTTACTATCATTTTTATATTGGCAAGCACCCGTATTGTGTCTCACCGGAACGTTCCGTTATAGTTCGCGGCGGGAGCGGGATGCTCCTGCCGTCTTGCACTACTTCACGCCGGCGGCGATACGCTCCGTCCATTGGCGCATGGCCGCTTCACTGATATTGTTCAACAATTTTCCATCAGCCCAGTTCAATGCCGGATATTCGGCTTTCAGGCTTTTTACACTGTGGGCTATCCCACTGCCTCCCGAGGTGGCAAACGGGATGATTGTCTTGCCTTTCAAATCATGATTTTCGATGAACGTATTGATTACCCGCGGCGCAAGATCCCACCAGATGGGATAGCCGATAAATACAACCTCGTAAGCGGCCGTATCCAATTTTTTGCCGGCAAGAGCCGGACGCGACTTCGGGTCGTTCATCTCCACCGAACTGCGCGACCGTTTGTCATGCCAATTGAGATCGGCGTCCGTGTAAGGTTGGGCAGGCGTAATCGCATAGCATTCCCCACCCGTGACGCGAGCCAGCTTTTCCGCTGCCCGAGCCGTTGTGCCTGTTGCCGAGAAATAGGCAACCAAAACACGTTTGTCATCATTCTGTGCCATAGTGTGTACGTTTGTAATTAAAAATGCAACCATTGCAAATAAAAGAGTTTTTGCTTTCATATTCTCGAATTATTTTATATAACCTATATTCTTTAACCACTCGGCTGTCATAGAATCTCTGCTTGACTGTCCATCATTTGTTCATATTATTGTAGTGCAAATTTAGTTGGCTTTCATATACGGCTATAATAAGAATTACAGATATTTATACCTATTTCTTCGATTTATTATGTCAAGTTTCCGATATGTCATGGAAAAAAGTAAATTTGCATCGGTAGCACAAGGATCTGCCGATTTCTGTATGAGAAATATTTTGAAAGTAAAAAACGTCAGTGATTACAGCCGGTACATAGGAGTATCCGACTGCCATCCTTTGATCAGCATCATCGACTATGCCAAGGTATCGCCCATCCGTTACAGTCTGAATGATTATAGTGTTTATGGACTGTTTTTACTCGATGATTTTTCCGTCGATTTGGCTTATGGCTGCGGGAAATATGATCACAGACAAGGAACGCTTATATGCGTTGCACCCGAACAAATCGGCGGCAAAGAAGATAACGGGGAGCAAGTCATGATATCCGGTTGGGCCCTATTATTTCATCCTGACTTATTGCATGGGACTCAATTGGAGAAAAAGATAAAAGAGTATTCGTTTTTCGATTATCGTGTGAACGAAGCCTTGCACATGACGGAGGAGGAGCGCAAAACCATAGTCGCTTTGCTGCGCCAAATACAGAATGAATTGCAAAAGGCTCATGATATGTTCCAAAACAATATTATTGTCAGTTATATTGAACTGATATTGAATTTCTGTCTGCGTTTTTACAACCGGCAGTTCCTTACCCGTTCTTTGGAAAACTCGGATACATTGATGAAATTCGACAGCCTTTTGCATGATTATTTCGAAAAAGGACAGCAACTGTCATACGGGCTGCCTACAGTGCAGTATTGTGCGGATAAGCTCTGTTTGTCGCCAAATTATTTCAGCAATCTGATAAAACGTACAACCAATGATACGGCAAGCAACTATATTCACCGATACGTCATACAACAGGCGAAAAACGAACTTGCGAAAGGTGTGGATGTTGCGCAGGTGGCATATGGGATCGGCTTCGAATATCCACAGCACTTCTGCAGAATGTTCAAGAAGCAAACGGGAATGACACCTACGGAGTATCGCAAAAGTATTCAAAAATAAAGATTGTATACTTCCTTATAATTGAATCCGGATATGAAAAATCCAATGTAAGATGCCCCCTAAAACCAAGCGACTCCCCCTGCAAACATTCAATAATAAGCCCCGACCGAATGAAGCGGTTGTGAAAGCGGAATCCCAAAAGCATCCCCATATACGCAAAAAAGAGGTTGCCCCTTCTCTAATCCGGAGGCAACCTGCTTTCAATCTTATTTTCAAGCCTACGGCTTATTTATACTCAGACCAGCTTTTGATAGCAATATCATTGATATCAAGCGTACAGAAAGCTTGTATAAACGCGCTGGCCAACCGTGCATTGGTTATCAACGGAATGTTCAAGTCGATAGCGGCACGGCGAATCTTATACCCGTTGTCCAATTCTCCGGCCGAAAGGTCTTTCGGAATATTCACCACCATATCTATCTCTTTCCGGTGAAGCATATCCAAAGCTTGCGGTTGCGCCTCTTCACTAGGCCAGTGTACCAAAGTGTTCTCCACACCGTTTGCCGTGAGATAACGGGAAGTTCCTCCCGTAGCAAACAGCTTGTAACCCTTCTGTTGCAGCAAACGCGCCGCCTCTAACATATCCGCTTTTTGCTTCGCCGTACCGGTAGACAAAAGGATGTTCCTTTCAGGAATGCGTTGTCCCACCGAAAGCATGGCTTTCAAAATAGCGCAGGAAGTGTCATCTCCCAGACATCCCACCTCACCAGTAGAGGCCATATCGACTCCCAATACCGGGTCCGCCTTTTGCAAACGGTTAAAAGAGAACTGGGAAGCCTTAATACCTACATAATCCAACTCAAACAAGTTTTTATTGGGTTTCTCCACCGGAAGTCCTAACATAACCCGGGTTGCCAATTCAATCAAATTGATTTTCAATACCTTGCTCACAAACGGGAAGCTACGCGAAGCACGCAGGTTACATTCAATTACTTTGATATCGTTCTCACGAGCCAAGTATTGGATATTAAACGGTCCGGAAATATTCAGTTCTTTCGCAATCTGGCGAGAAATACGTTTGATACGACGCACCGTTTCCACATACAGCTTCTGCGGCGGGAACTGAATGGTGGCATCACCGGAGTGTACACCGGCGTATTCAATATGCTCGCTGATGGCATAAGCAATGATTTCGCCGTCCTTGGCTACCGCATCCATCTCCACCTCTTTGGCATGTTCGATAAAGCTGCTTACTACCACCGGATGCTTCTTGGATACATTGGCAGCCAATTTCAAGAAACGTTCCAACTCATCTTGGTTAGAGCATACATTCATGGCAGCTCCCGACAACACATAAGACGGACGAACCAATACCGGGAAACCTACCTCGGAAATAAATTCATTGATGTCGTCCATGGAGGTCAGCTCTCTCCAACGAGGTTGATCCACCCCGATACGGTCAAGCATGGCCGAAAACTTCTCACGGTCTTCCGCATTATCAATACTTTTAGCCGTAGTCCCCAGAATATGCACATGCTCCTGATCAAGACGCATTGCCAAATTATTAGGGATCTGCCCACCCGTAGAGATAATGACACCATGCGGATTCTCCAGTTCTATGACATCCATCACCCGCTCAAACGTCAACTCATCGAAATACAAACGATCACACATATCATAGTCGGTGGACACCGTCTCCGGATTATAATTAATCATCACACTACGGTACCCTTCCTTACGAATCGTATTCAAAGCCTGGACTCCACACCAGTCGAACTCTACAGAAGAACCGATACGATAAGCACCTGACCCAAGCACAATAATCGAACGGTGGTCACCCAGATAGTTCACATCGTTCGCTATACCGTTATAAGTAAGATACAGATAATTAGTCTGGGCCGGATACTCCGCCGCCAAAGTATCAATCTGCTTTACTACCGGCACAATGCCCAATGACTTACGATACTTGCGCACCGCCATGATGGCATCTTCCATATCCATCGACTGTTCCAAGCCTAACGCGCGTGCAATCTGAAAATCGGAAAAACCTTCTTTCTTCGCTCTGCGGAACAGTTCGAAGCCAGTAAAGCCATCCACCTTACCGTCATTGATTTTCTGAGCCCACTCTTCCAACTCGTCCATGGTACGGACTACATTCATCAACTTCTGTAGGAACCATTTGTCAATCTTTGTCAGTTCATGTATCTGATCTATGGTATAACCGGCACGCATGGCCTTACTAATCACAAAAATACGCTTGTCAGTAGGCTCACGAAGCGCTTTGTCCACATCTGGAATCACCAATTCCTTATTGCCTACAAAACCGTGCATCCCCTGTCCAATCATGCGAAGACCTTTCTGAATGGCTTCTTCAAAGGTACGACCGATAGCCATCACCTCTCCCACCGACTTCATGCTGGATCCCAATTCACGGTCTACGCCGCGGAATTTTCCCAAGTCCCAGCGAGGTATCTTGCATACCACGTAATCCAAAGCCGGCTCGAAAAACGCCGAAGTGGTTTTCGTTACAGAATTCTTCAAATCAAACAATCCGTAGCCCAAACCTAATTTGGCAGCAACAAAAGCCAATGGATAACCCGTAGCCTTGGAAGCCAGAGCCGAAGAACGGCTCAAACGGGCATTTACTTCAATCACACGATAATCTTCCGATTCCGGATCGAAAGCATATTGTACATTACACTCACCCACAATACCGATATGACGGATAATGCGGATAGACAGTTCACGCAGCTTATGATAATCATTATTGGTCAGCGTCTGTGAAGGGGCAATGACAATACTCTCACCTGTATGGATACCAAGAGGATCAAAATTTTCCATGTTACAAACCGTGATACAATTGTCAAAACGGTCGCGCACCACTTCGTACTCAATTTCTTTCCATCCTTTCAGGCTCTTTTCCACCAGCACTTGCGGAGAAAAAGAGAATGCTTTCTCGGCAAGCCTGTCCAATTCCTCCTCATTGTCGCAGAAACCAGAACCTAAGCCGCCTAACGCATAAGCGGCACGGATAATTACCGGATACCCCAGTTCTTTGGCCGCACGACGTGCATCTTCCACATTCTCAACCGCCTCGCTCTTGATTGTCTTCACCTGAATCTCGTCCAGCTTTTTGACGAACAGCTCACGGTCTTCAGTGTCCATAATAGCCTGTACCGGCGTACCCAACACTTCTACATCGTATTTCTCAAGAATACCGTTCTTATACAACGCTACACCACAATTCAACGCCGTTTGTCCGCCAAATGCCAACAAGATACCATCCGGACGTTCTTTTTCCACTACTTTTTCCACAAAGAAAGGCGTAACCGGCAAGAAATAAATCTGATCGGCCACTCCTTCACTAGTCTGTACCGTAGCAATATTCGGATTAATCAAAACGGTCTCTATGCCTTCTTCTTTTAATGCTTTCAACGCTTGGGAACCAGAATAGTCGAACTCACCAGCCTCTCCGATTTTCAAGGCTCCTGAACCCAACAACAATACTTTCTTTATATTTTTTTTCATGTCGATTCGTTCTTTAAAGGATAACTAAAGCAATTTTACAAATTCATCAAACAGGAAACCCGTCTCCGTGGGGCCACTTGCAGCCTCCGGGTGGAACTGTACCGAAAACCAAGGTTTTGCCTTATGTCTGATACCCTCGTTCGAATCATCATTCATATTGACGAAAAGCGGCTCCCAATCAGCGCCCAATGTACTGCTGTCCACGGCATACCCATGATTCTGGCTGGTTATAAAACACCTGTTTGTTCCAACCATACGTACCGGTTGGTTATGACTACGATGACCGTATTTCAATTTATATATTTTGGCTCCGCCGGCCTTGGCCAAGAGTTGATTCCCCATGCAAATTCCAAAAATAGGCTTGTCGGACATTTCCATCGCTTTGCGAATATGCCGAACAGCTTCGTCACAGGTATCAGGGTCACCCGGACCATTCGAAATGAACACTCCGTCATATTCAAGTCCGGCAAAGTCATAATTCCACGGCACACGAATAAGGGTGACATCGCGCTTCAGCAGGCAACGGATGATATTTATCTTGACGCCGCAATCCAGCAGCACAATCCTTTTCTTTCCCTCTCCTTCATTGTAACGAATCACTTCTTTACATGACACCCTGTCCACATAGTTCACTCCACTATACACAGCCTCAGGAATATTCTCCGGTTCATCGTCAAAGACAATCTTACCCATCATCACTCCATGTTCGCGAAGTACCTTGGTCAACTCACGAGTATCAATGCCGGTAATGCCCGGAACATGTTCCCGTCTTAACCAATCAGCCAAACTCTCTACAGCATTCCAATGACTGTATTCGCCGCTATAGTCGCTAACGATAATAGCCTCTGCATGAATTTTCTCGCTTTCCATAAAAGTAGGCAGTCCGTTTGCTCCCTTCGTAAAAGGAGGAACTCCATAATTACCTACCAGCGGATAAGTCAACGTCATTAACTGACCTGCATATGAAGGGTCGGAAAGACTTTCCGGATACCCTACCATTGCTGTGTTGAAGACTACTTCGCCCGCAACAGGTTTCTCATAACCAAACGACTTTCCGTGAAAACGGCTTCCATCATCGAGGATTAGTGTTACATTTCTCATCTCAGATATGTTGTTGTTTTCTTAGAATTGATATACTTGTTCTATATAATCTATAAATGCCTGGTTGAGCAACCTTACCCCTCCTGGAGTGGGATAATCGCCACTAAAATACCAGTCTCCCAGATGTTTCGGACAGGCTTCCCTTAATCCTTCACGCGTCTGGTATACTATTTCCACCTTCGCCTGTATCCCTTTGGGTGTAAGCAATTCCACCATTTTAACAGAGATTTCTTCATCAGAAAAAGGAGCATAAATCTCTTTCACATAATTCACCATTTGTTCTTTAGGCAGCCCCACTTGAGCTTTCGACTTTTTATAAGCTTGTTCTATCACATCACACATGCCACGTTCACGCAACAATTCGATAGCCGCCTTGAAAGCTATAAATTCACTCATCTTCGCCATATCAATGCCGTAATAATCCGGATAACGCACCTGCGGAGAAGAAGAAACGATTACAATCTTCTTCGGATGCAATCTGTCCAAAATCTTAATGATACTTTGTTTCAAAGTCGTTCCCCGTACAATACTGTCATCAATCACTACCAGATTATCCACATAAGGAACCAAACTTCCGTAAGTAATGTCATAGACATGCGCGGCCAAATCGTTCCGACTATTGCCTTCGGCTATGAATGTACGAAGCTTGATGTCTTTTATCGCTACCTTCTCGCTGCGGATCCTCATGGAAAGAATTTTTTCCAGTTCCTCATGGTCGGGAGTATGTCCCAACGCCTCTATTTCCTTTATCTTCAGCTGGTTCAGATAGTTATCGAAGCCTTCCAATAAACCATAAAAAGCAACTTCCGCCGTGTTCGGAATAAAAGAAAAAACAGTGTGTTCCAAATCATAGTCAACCGCTTTCAGAATCGGGTCAACCAATTTTTCACCCAACATTTTCCTCTCCCTGTAAATGTCTACATCACTGCCCCGACTAAAATAAATGCGCTCGAATGAACATGGTTTTACGTTTTTCGCTTTATTGACCTGCACCAAACGCATCTTTCCCGCCTTACTCATCAAAAGAGCTTGTCCGGGCAAAAGTTCATGCACAGAATCCACCGGTACATCCAACGTTGTCTGAATGACGGGACGTTCCGAAGCCAACACCATTATCTCATCATCCATATACCAAAAGGCAGGACGAATTCCCCAGGGGTCACGCATAGCAAAAGACTCTCCACTACCGGTCAAGCCACAGATGACGTATCCTCCATCCCAATCCTTGCTCGAAGAACGGATTACATTCGACAGGTCAATATGCTCCTCAATTGCATGGGTGATGTCCATTCCTTCAAGGCCCTCCTGCTTATATTGTTGGTAGAGCCGTTCCACTTCCCTATCCAGACGATGCCCTACCTGTTCAAGCATGATGTAAGTGTCAGAATAAATCCTTGGATGTTGGCCTTCAGCCGTAATCTGCTCGAAGATCTCATCGACATTCGTCATATTGAAATTACCACAAAGAGCCAGATTCTTTGCTCTCCAGTTATTCCGCCTTAAAAAGGGATGAACATAAGAAAGACCACTTTTCCCAGTGGTCGAATATCTTAAATGGCCCATATAAATTTCTCCGGCAAAAGGCAAACAGCGTTGCGCATAGTCCGCGTCATGCAACAACTCGGGAGACACGTCCTTGAACTTACCCTGCACGGCAGTAAAAATCTCAGTAATGGCACCAGCACCTAATGCCCGCTCCCGAAACATGTATTCCTCACCAGGATTAGCCTCCAATTTGACACAAGCCAAACCGGCTCCTTCCTGTCCCCTGTTATGCTGTTTCTCCATCATCAGATAGAGCTTGTTCAGCCCATACATCCACGTTCCATATTTCCGCTGATAGTATGCGAGCGGTTTCATCAACCGAATCATTGCCACACCGCATTCATGCTTTAGCTGTTCCATATACTGCTCCCTTATTACCTACTATTATGCCTATTCTACCGTAACCGACTTAGCCAGATTCCTGGGTTGATCCACATCTTTCCCTTTGCAGACAGCTATATAATACGCCAACAACTGAAGAGGAATGGTGGCAATCAACGGCTCCAGGCACTCCACGGTTTGGGGCAGCTCAATGCAGTCGTCCGCTATGCGGGCTATCTCCTCATCACCTTCCGTCACTATCGCTATCACCTTTCCTTTACGCGCCTTGATTTCTTGAATATTGCTGACAACTTTCTCGTACATGCCGTTTCTGGTAGCCAGTACTACCACCGGCATTTCCGCATCAACCAGTGCGATGGGCCCGTGTTTCATCTCAGCCGCCGGATAGCCTTCAGCATGTATGTATGATATTTCCTTCAACTTCAAGGCGCCTTCCAGCGCTACCGGATAATTATACCCACGCCCCAGATAAATGAAGTTATGCGCATAGGTAAATATACGAGCCAGTTCCGCAATTTTTTGATTTTTGTCCAATACCTGTTTCATCTTGGCCGGAATCAGTATCAACTCTTGAACCAGATCCAAAAACTTTTCTTCCCCAATCGCCTGCTTTTCTTTCGCCAATGTCAGCGCAAGCATAGTCAGCACGGTAACCTGTCCGGAAAACGCCTTTGTAGAAGCCACGCCGATTTCCGGTCCCACATGGATATATGAACCAGTATGAGTACTCCGGGCTATAGACGAACCCACCGCATTACAGATTCCATATATGAAAGCGCCTTTGCTTTTAGCCAGCTCCACAGCCGCCAACGTATCGGCCGTTTCACCCGATTGCGAAATAGCAATCACCACGTCATCTTCATAAATGACAGGATTCCGATATCGGAACTCCGAAGCATACTCCACTTCAACCGGTATCCTGCAAAACGTTTCAATCAGCTGCTTTCCTATCAGTCCGGCATGCCAGGATGTTCCGCAAGCCACAATAATAAACCGCTTTGCGTTCAAAAGCTTATCCTTATGGTCGATGACAGCTGACAATGCCACATTCGTCCCTTCCACATTAATTCGCCCACGCATGCAATCATTGATACAATCAGGCTGCTCGAAAATTTCCTTCAGCATGAAATGGGGGTATCCTCCTTTTTCCAACTGTCCCAAGTTCATTTCTATGGTCTGTACCTCCGGATTCATCTTCACGTTATCCAAATCCACCACTTCCAGTTCCACATCCCGTCGAATGACAGCAATATCTCCGTCTTCCAGATAAACCATCTGGTCAGTAAATTCTATAATAGGAGAAGCATCCGAACCCAGAAAGAACTCATTTTCCCCAATGCCCACCACCAACGGGCTGCTCTTCCGGGCGGCTATGACCATATCCGGATTCCGCTTATCAAGCACAGCTATGGCATACGCCCCGATCACTTCATGAAGGGCAAGCTGCACAGCCGTCAGCAAATCAAGTTTGTTTGAAACTTGCATGTATTCGATTAATTGAACCAGGACTTCGGTATCCGTACTTGTTTTAAACGTGTAACCTTTACGCTGCAACCGTTCTTTCAGGACTGCATAATTTTCAATGATACCGTTATGAATAAGAGCTAAATTTTCAGAAGAAGAGCAAATAGGATGAGCATTTAACTGGCAAGGTTCACCGTGAGTGGCCCATCGCGTGTGGGCAATGCCTATTGTACCGGAAACATCTTTTTTCTCGACAAAGGCTTCCAAATCGGAAACCTTTCCTTTTGTCTTATATACGTTCAAATCACCATTTTCGTTTATTAACGCTATTCCCGCACTGTCATAACCCCTATATTCCAAGCGCTTCAGGCCTTTAACGAGGACAGGGTAAGCATCTCTCTTACCGATATAGCCTACGATTCCACACATAATGCAATTGTTTTTAATAACGATGCAAAGATAATATATTCAATTCATAAAAACACAAAATAAACAGGATAAATCCTACCCTAAATTCACAATACAACACCATACGGCCCGATTCTTCTCCGTCCTTTCGCGATTCCGGAGAACCGACACTCCGACCTTCATCCGCAACGGGAAACCGTAGTTCCATGGACAGACTCCGCTTGATGTCCGGAAACAAACTCCGCCCTGCTACAAAAAGACGCTTCTTCCTGATATCCGAAAGGTATATCGGCGGCTCTGAAAACTCCCGGAGTTTTCTAAAACCTTCTTAAGAAAGTCCGAGAAAACTCCGGGAGTTTTTTCAGACTTTCTTAAGAAGATTTTTCCGTTCTCCCCAAAGGTATCGGAGAGATAAAGCCTCCCGATTATCAAAAAAAATCAGCCACAAAAAATGTGGCTGATTCCTTCCAAGAGCCGAAACCCGGACTCGAACCGGGGACCTATTCATTACGAATGAATTGCTCTACCAACTGAGCCATTTCGGCGTTTATCCTTAATGCGAAACAGAACTTCCTCCTTACCAAAAAGCGCTCTTCCTGTTTTGCGGATGCAAAGATAGCACTTTCTATTGAAATAAAAAGAAAAGAATAAAAAAATTTATTCCCATCATCCATTTTTATCATCGGCCCCACACTTATACAGCCTCCTATTCATCGCTTCCTTACCTAAAAATTACCGTCCTATCCTTATCAAAGATAGTTATGCACGAAAACAAGAAGCAGGCATGCTGGGTGCTTAACATCCCAACCAGTCCCAGCTATTGCATCCATCAACCAGTGATGATTGGACATGCTGTAAATAATCCGCAACGTATGTGCGGCTCACTCCGATAGCATATATCCGACTTCATATATTCAATACTCAATATCCACTAAGACATGGACTTCTTGAAAGAGGACGTCCAAAGAGCCAACCAAGACAAGCAACAGATTTCTTTCCCATCTCTTTAGATCTTATTTTTGGCAAAGTTTCAATTCCGATTCAGAAGAAAATCAGAATTTTCATGCATCGACAGGTTAAAAAATGTACCTTTGCCTCGAATTACTTTGACTTAAAAACATGGCAAGAAGAAAATACAAAAAACATACAAACATATACATGGTGATTGTGATGGCATGCGCTATCATCGCAGCATATGTCATACAGGAAAAAGAGAGCGGAATCAACCACGATACAGAATCCGCATATCATGAGCTTAACCATCCCTGCACAGAGACCGACCACAAGTTAGAAATTCCGGCACCCCTTACAGACCGTCCTGAAAGAATCCTGCATAGGACCGGATATACGGTCTCATACAATCGCACAAATAAAATCCCGAATTGGGTTGCTTGGGAATTAACTCCATCCAGATTGACAGAGAGAGAAAGCAGGACAAACGAATTCCTTCCAGACCCCGATTTGCCCGAAAAAGAAGCCGTAACCACAAATGATTATAAAGGAGCCGGTATAGACAGGGGGCACATGTGTCCCGCAGGGGACAACAAGTGGAAAAGGAAAGCGATGATAGAAAGTTTTTATATGACCAATATTTGTCCGCAAAACCATAATTTAAACCGGGGAGACTGGAAAGAACTGGAAGAAATTTGCCGTGACTGGGCCAGAAAAGAAGGCAAAATCTATATCGCATGCGGTCCCGTTTTATACAATACCAAACATAAGACTATAGGCAAGCACAAAGTCGTAGTACCCGACGCTTTTTTCAAGGTCGTCCTTGCCATGGGCAAACACCCTAAGGCGATAGGATTTATTTTCAAAAACACATCCGGCAATCGGCCTCTTGATTTTTATGTAAATACCATAGACGAAGTGGAACGCATTACCGGCATCGACTTCTTTCCTGCCCTTCCCGATCATACGGAAAACAGAATAGAAGCGGACTACGACCTGAAAGATTGGATACAGTAAAATAACTCCAGGCTTACTTATATTATTCCAAGTTATGGTAAAAAACTCAGGTTATTTTCTTATGATTGCTTCCGTTCCGGTAATAATCCGTTATGTATTCTGCGGCCATCGCCAGTTTCCCTGCATTCTTCTCATAACGTTTCCATATCAGACAGCACTTTTTTTGCAAAGTTGTAGAAGCCTGAGACACTTTTCCATACATAAAAGGATCGCAGGATAAATAATTATGTAAAATTTCTACAATAAAAACAGGCGGACGTTTCACCAGCTTAGCCAAAGATACAACTTCCGGAACCTTAGGAGCCATCGTATCCGGAATCAAGTGAAAATATAAATATAAAGTCAAAGTATACACCCGTATGTCTGAAAGAAAAACTTCCGCGTCCTGATGCAATTTCTTTCTATCCATAAAATATTCATTCCAGAAAGGCCGGAAAGGGTCATCCTCATCTCCTATATCATCATAAAACAGTAAAGGAATAGCAGGATACCACCTGAGAAAGTCATACATTCTACGATACACAGCTGTCGGAGTACGTCCTATTGTCTTTGCCAAATCAAGAATCGGAGATGAATCTTTCGTCTTCATCCCCACAGGTTTTTTAAAGTAAAGGTCTAATACAAGGATAGATTCCTCCTTCGTCCATTTAACTGCTTTCATAGTTGCCCTCCTTTATGTGTTTTTCAATGGAGCAAATATAACATTTATTTCCTAACAATCAAGAAATACGTACAATTATTTTTCTATCAAATCCATAAAAAAAGTAAAAAATTACGGATACGCAAAAAGAAGGCAAGAAATAGTACATAAAGACAAAGACAGCCAAATTGTTATTTTTATCTTTGCAGAGACCAATATAAAAAACATGAAAAAGAAAAGAGCATTACTTGTCATATTATGCACACTCATGGCATTTGGAATCCTATGCGCAGGGATAATCTGCCATTATCTCTTCAGCCCGATTGTCAAGACAAAGCAAACCACCTATATTTATATCACTCCGCAAGACACTCAAGAAGGTGTTGTACAAAAGATAAAAGAACAGGGAAAGGCAACAAGTTTACATGGGTTTGAATGGATGGCTTCATACTACCATTACCAAAAGAGCATAAAAGCCGGCCGATATGCCATACATCCCGGAGAAAATTCCTTTCAGTTATTCAGACGCCTATCAAGAGGACAACAGACTCCAGTTAATTTGGTAATTCCAAGTGTACGTACATTAGACAAATTAGGTCAAAGCATATCCAGACAACTTATGCTGGATTCCATCGATATTGTCTCCCCCCTACAAGACTCCGTTTTTTGCTCCCGACTGGGATACACTCCTCAGACGATAGCCTGCTTGTTCATCCCCAATACTTATCAGGTATATTGGAATGTCAGTCCTGAAAGTTTCTTCCAACGCATGCAGAAAGAACATAAAAAGTTTTGGAATGAGAAACGATTGAAAGAAGCCGAAGAGATAGGTTTCACTCCAACAGAAATCGTAACGATAGCCTCCATTGTAGAAGAAGAAACGGCCAACAACCAAGAAAAACCCATCATCGCCGGACTATACATAAACCGCTTGCATAGAGGCATGCTCCTGCAAGCAGACCCCACCGTAAGATTTGCTATGCAAAATTTTGCCCTAAAGAGAATATTGCATGTACATCTGACAGTTGATTCCCCATATAATACATACAAATATGCGGGACTCCCTCCCGGCCCTATCCGGATACCTTCCATAAATGGCATAGAAAGTGTTCTTCACTATAGCCGGCATAATTACTTATACATGTGCGCCAAAGAAGATTTCTCCGGCACACACTGCTTTACATCCAGTTTGGCGCAACATCAACTCAATGCCCAGCGCTACCAAAGAGAACTGAACCGAAGAAGAATCAGATAATACATGCACATGCTGCACAGCCAAAAAATAAGCGGGAACTTTTCAGTCTCCGCTCATTCTTTTTTTATATAAAGAAGCCGCACCGGTGATGCGATGAAACTCCGAGTAATAAGATTTGAGTGCTCACCTCCTTTGTAATCCACCGGCTTAAAGCTACCCGAAGGCGTGGCCCGCCATTGGAGATTGAAGCGTATCTCGGCATTTCGATTGATTTGATGAGTTTCCCAATCCAACCAATGCGGCTTCATCTTTTTCTATGTACAAATGTAAGCGATTTTATTGAAAGGAACAAGTATTTTCGCAAAAAAGTTCGACTTTAACACTCCTATTAATTCATCACACTGACAGAATCATCATAGCATACTAGCGCATCCTCTACACACATAAACAAAAAAGAGGCCACCAACCGGCAACCTCTCTGATAAGCTCTTTATGTACAATTAAGCGTTCTTTGCTTTGGCAACAACAGCCTTAAATGCCTCTGGATGATTCATTGCTAAATCAGCCAATACTTTACGGTTCATTTCGATACCAGCTTTGTGTAATGCGCCCATCAATTTGGAATAAGACATGCCTTCCAGACGGGCGGCCGCATTAATACGCTGAATCCACAATGCACGGAAGTTACGTTTTTTGTTTTTACGGTCACGGTATGCGTAAGTCAAACCTTTCTCCCATGTATTTTTCGCTACAGTCCAAACATTCTTTCTTGCACCAAAATAACCTCTGGTAAGACTTAAAATTTTCTTTCTTCTTGCTCTTGAAGCAACATGATTTACTGATCTTGGCATAGTTTTAATTGTTTTTTGAATGTTAGCGCCATTATTTCACATAACGGACTTAAAGCTAAGACATCCGGTTAATACATTAATAATACGTTTACGCTTTCTTTAAGATTACCTCATTGCTAAAAGTTCTCTCACTTGAGCTAAATTAGCTTTGTGAACTAAACCTGAATGTACCAAGTTTCTTTTTTGCTTTTTAGTTTTCTTAGTCAGGATATGACTATGAAAAGCATGGTTTCTTTTGATTTTTCCTGATCCGGTAAGAAAGAATCTTTTTTTAGAACCGGAGTTAGTTTTAACCTTTGGCATTTTATTAAATTTTAAATTATTAATAATGTGGCAACGCACTACACCTTGTGGCGTTACGCACTTTTTTATTCCTCTGTTTTTACCTTTGGAGCAGTCGGTTTAATCGCCGGTTTTACTGGTGCGCCAGCCTTTTTGGGAGAAAGGGAAATCGTCATACGTTTACCTTCCAATATCGGCATCTGCTCTACTTTTGCATATTCCTCCAAGTCGTTGGCAAAGCGGAGTAGCAAAACTTCTCCCTGCTCCTTAAACAAAATGGAACGGCCTTTGAAAAACACATAAGCTTTTACTTTGTCACCGCCCTGTAAAAAACCAATGGCATGTTTCAACTTAAAGTTATAATCATGATCGTCTGTTTGAGGTCCGAAACGGATTTCTTTTACATTGATTTTTACTTGTTTAGCCTTTTGTTCTTTTTGACGTTTCTTTAATTGATAAAGAAATTTGGAATAATCAATCAAACGACAAACAGGTGGAACGGCATTGGGTGAAATCTCAACTAAATCGCATTCATGCTCCTCTGCCATACGCAAAGCTCGAGCTATTGGATATACCGCCGATTCAATATTATCGCCCACAACACGGACTTCTTTGGCACGAATCTGTTCATTGATTCTATGTTGCCCTTTTAAACTGTCATTCTTCATTAAAAACTATTAGTTCCGATCTGTTTTTATTTAATTATTAAAATCTTTAACTGAAACGTAAAAGTGAACCAAAGGGTTTTCACATTTGCCAACTTTTACAAACGGATGCAAAGTTAGAATTTATTTATCATATTCTGAACTTCTTCGTTCAAAATCTTTGCAAATTCTTCAAATTTCATACATCCTTTATCGCCGTCACCCTGTTTTCTTACAGAAACTTCCCCATTTTCAGCTTCTTTTTCCCCCACAATCAACATATATGGTATACGTTTCATCTCATTGTCACGAATCTTACGACCAATTTTTTCATTTCTGTCATCCACTAAGGCACGAATATCATTCATATCCAGATATTCTTTGACTTTCATGGCATAATCGTTGAATTTCTCGGAAATAGGAAGAATAGCGACTTGATCGGGAGCCAACCACAAGGGGAATTTACCACCCGTATGTTCAATAAGGACAGCCACAAAACGCTCCATTGAACCAAATGGCGCCCGATGAATCATAACCGGACGATGTTTCCGGTTGTCTGTTCCCATATATTCCAATTGAAAACGTTCCGGCAAATTATAGTCCACCTGAATAGTACCCAATTGCCAACGGCGACCTAATGCATCTTTCACCATAAAATCCAGTTTCGGGCCATAGAACGCAGCCTCGCCATATTCTACTTTCGCTGTCAATCCCTTTTCTTCACAGGCCTCAACAATGGCTTTCTCAGCTTTTTCCCACACTTCGTCACTACCAACATACTTTTCTGTATCGTTCGGGTCACGTAATGAAATTTGTGCCTCAAAATTATCAAAATCCAAAGCTTTGAAAATAATCTGAATGATATCCATCACTTTCAGAAACTCTTCTTTCACCTGATCCGAACGGCAATAAATATGAGCATCATCCTGTGTGAAACTCCGAACACGAGTTAAACCATGTAATTCACCGCTCTGTTCATAACGATATACCGTACCAAACTCCGCGTAACGCAAAGGAAGATCCTTATACGAGTGCGGAGTATTCTTATAAATCATACAGTGATGGGGGCAATTCATCGGCTTCAACAGATACACTTCTCCTTCTTCCGGAGTAGTAATCGGCTGAAAACTGTCCTTTCCATAATGATCCCAGTGACCGGACGTTACATACAATTGCTTATTTCCGATGTGCGGAGTCATTACCTGCATGTATCCGAAACGTTTTTGTATCTTTTTGAGAAAATCTTCAAGCCGCAGACGCAATGCCGTACCTTTCGGCAACCACATCGGCAAACCCTTTCCTACCATATCGGAGAACATGAAAAGTTCCATCTCCTTTCCTATCTTACGATGGTCACGCTTCCTTGCCTCTTCCAACAAAACGAGGTATTCATCTAACATTTTCTTTTTAGGAAATGTAATGCCGTAAATACGTGTCAGCTGCTTACGGTCTTCATGTCCTCTCCAATATGCACCAGCCACAGAAGTTAATTTAACGGCTTTGATAGGAGCTGTTGACATTAAATGCGGGCCACGGCAAAGATCCGTAAAAGCCCCTTGCGTATAAGTCGTAATATGTCCATCTTCCAACTCGGAAATCAATTCACACTTATAGGTTTCTCCTCTTTCACCAAACATCTTCAGTGCATCAGCTTTTGCAATGTCTTTCCGGACCAAAGTTTCCTTCTTCGCCGCAAGCTCCATCATTTTGGCTTCAATGGCAACCAAATCCGACTCTTTGATGGTAGCTTCACCTGGATCAACATCATAATAAAAAC
This sequence comes from uncultured Phocaeicola sp., assembly GCA_947626525.1. GTDB lineage: Bacteria > Bacteroidota > Bacteroidia > Bacteroidales > Bacteroidaceae > Phocaeicola_A. Next base: position 18,959 of record CANQSM010000036.1, read on the forward strand.
CATTTTCAATGGCCGGACCAATACCAAACTGAATACCCGGATATAATTCTTGCAATGCTTCAGCCAATAAGTGAGCACTGGTATGCCAAAAAGCATGCTTCCCTTGCTCATCTTCCCATTTATACAGAACCACCGAAGCATCATGATGAATAGGGCGCGATAAATCATACGTTTCTCCGTTCACCCCACAAGCCAATACATCCTGTGCCAAACGGGAACTGATACTTTCTGCAATTTGCAGACCATTTACTCCTTCGTTATATTCACGAACAGAGCCATCTGGAAATGTTATCTTTATCATAATAGTTTGAATTTTCTTCTTTTAAGCCACAAAAATAACAAATTCTTTTTGAGTTGAAGCTGTTTTAGCTTAAAAAAGTTACTATTTTACTTCCGTAAAACGTTTGATGATATTATAGGCTGAAAATAATCCCAATTCTCCGGCCTTACTCAAATCAGCAATACCTTGTTTATTATTTCCTAAAAATATAAGAGTCAATCCTCTATTGTAATAGGCTTCCGCAAAATTAGGATTTAAGGAAAGGGCCTTATCATAATCAGCTATAGCCGCACGATAATCGCTCAATTGTGAATAAATATTTCCCCTATTGTAGTAGGCAAATGCGAAATCGGGAACCAATTCAATCACCCTATTCAAATCGCTTTTCACCAATTCATAATCCACAGCCTTTACTTCATCCGAAGGAACAACCGAAGCACCGACCTCCCGGCTCATACGCGCCTCATTTTTCTTATATTCCAATTGCTTGTACCTTACCAACGCCCGATCAAAGTAAGCCGGGAAAAACGATTCGTCCGCTAAAATAGCCTGCGTAAAATCATCGACTGCACTGGGAAAATCTTGTGTCAGATAAAAATCCATCCCCCGCAAGAAACGTAATTTAGCGTTATTCGGATCTTTTGTTAGAAGCAGTGTATACTCATTAACGGAAGCAAAATGCTCCGAAGCTTGCTTTTCCGTAAGCGGAGCCTCCATATTCGTTATAATCAAACGTTTATGAAACAAAGAATCATGATTCAAGTCATCAATATCCCGATAATAATTAATGGTACGCTTTACGTCACTCTTCTTTTCATAATAAGTCAACGCATACATCGGCTGAAGTTCTACTTTCACATTCCGATCCTGCACCTTTCCACGATATTCACTCTTATACCGTTGCTCATCATTCGCATTATCCGCCACAACAATCTTCCGGTAATTGTTCATGTTCTTATCCGACTTTTTGCGTGTCTTTTCACCAGCCGCATCTGCCGTCGTCTTATTATCATTCACTCCGTTTTGACGATCTATCTGAGCTTTCAATAGTTTAAACTCATCCGCATCGGCTCCTTTAGCATCCCCCATTTTACGACGGGCCGCAGCACGATAATGATAACCTGTCAAGAAATTCGGATACGCTGCTATCACGGTTGAGAAATCCTCAATGGCCCCTCTATAGTCTCCAGTTTGATCCAACAGCAATCCCCTGTTAAAGATAGCCATCATATTATCCGGCTCCATCTCAATGACAAAATTAAAATCCTCAATCGCCCGATTGTCATCCCCTACCTGCGCACGCAACAATCCCCGGTTGTAATGCCCCAGAAAATTAAAAGAATCAATTTCCAAAGCCACATCATAGTCACTCATAGCCCCACGCAAATTATTCTGATGATAACGTGCCAAAGCACGATTGATATAATTATTAGCATTCTTGGAAGCTAAATGAATGGCTTTATCCAAATCGGTTTCCGCATCCTTATATTCAGAACGTTGCAAGTGTAGTATGGCTTTTGAAGACCACACATCTCCATCATACGGGTCAATTTCCAATGCTTTATCTATATTTTGTTCAGCTCTCAACGTATCCTTCTGTCTCAAAGAAACATCGGCGCTCATCAAATAAGCTGCCGTATATCTGGGAGCAAGCACTTTCAACTTATCCAAATCATTCAGGGCTCCCTCATAATCTTCTTTTTGCATTTTACATAAAGCAAGATTATGCCATAAACCGATGTTTTCCGGTTCATATTCCAAAGCCTTTTCATAATCGGAAATTGCACCGTCAAAATTTTGCTGACGAATACGGGATAGTCCCCTTACCTGATAACAGGCAACCACAAAAGGGTTCCGGTTAATGGCCTCTGTACAATCCTGCTCAGATCCTTGAAAATCATCCAGATTTAATTTGGCCACTCCCCTAAAAAAATAAGGTTCATACAGATAAGGCTTCGCACTGATTACCTGATTAAAATATTGAATGGATAACACATAATCTTCAAAATAAAGAGCATTACGGGCAACAGTCATCACCCTGTCGGTATTGATTTGTGCAAGCAACGCCAACGGAAAAAAAAATAATATAAAGAAGATTCTGCGTCTCATTGATTGCTTTTTGCTTATTTGCCTGCCGTTTTCACCTTATAAGAGCAATGGGTCTTTCCTTTTAACAATCCGCTTAATTTACCCTTAATCATCTGCTTACGTAAAGAAGACAAATGATCAATGAACATTGTGCCCTCCAGATGGTCGAATTCATGCTGCATCACACGTGCCAAATAGCCTGTTACCCATTCATCATGGTCCTGCATATTTTCATCCAAATAAGTAACATGTATTCTGTCTTTACGTTTTACCGCCTCATGGATTCCCGGCAAGCTTAAACAGCCTTCTTCCATTGATACATCTTCTCCTTCCGTTTCTATAATATGAGGATTTATATATGCATGTAGAAAACCTTTGAATTCAGGGTAATCTTCAGACAGTACATCCAAATCGATGGTTACCACCCGAATAGGCAGGCCTATCTGAGGGGCAGCCAATCCAACTCCATCAGCATGCTGCATCGTTTCAAACATATTCTGAATTAAGTCCTTTAAACCGGAATAATCGGGAGTAATATCCTCTGCTACTTTTCTTAATACGGGCTGTCCATAAGTGTAAATAGGTAAAATCATTGTCGTTTTCTAGTTTCTTTTTGATTCCAAATAGGATTGTAATATAATTGTCGCACTAATTTCATCTACCAATGCCTTATTTTGCCGGGCTTTCTTCTTTAATCCTCCATCTATCATAGCTTGGTGAGCCAATACGGATGTAAACCTTTCATCCACATATTCTATCGGAAAATCGGGTAAAGCTTTTTTAAGCTTCCCGACAAACGGCTCTATATTTTTCATATTGTCCGAATATTCATTATTCATCTGTTTGGGAAGACCTATAATGATTCGCTCTACAGGTTCCTTACGCACATAATCCATGATAAAATCGAACAACTCGTGCGTTGCTACCGTTGTCAATCCGTTCGCTATTAACTGTAACGTATCACTCACGGCCACACCGGAACGTTTTTGTCCATAATCGATAGATACTATTCTACTCATAATGTTTGCAAAAATAACCAATAAAGCGAAAAGACATAAGAAATAAAAGACAAAAAAGATGTAATAAACCAAAAAGTAAAGGAGGCTACCTCAAAAGAACTTTCCTCATTCGCCCGTTTTCGTATTGTTCATCACATACAAATGATGATAAACGAAAGGAGAATATATATGTACTTTTGAAACAGCCTCCTTGCAGAATCTATCTCTTTCAATTCAAATTGCTCCGATCAATAAACACGATAAAGCAACCAAGATTCCTGGAAATCCGAACGAGACGGATATTTAGCCTTAAATGTATCCCGCGCCTGAGCCGCAGCCGCTTTATCGTCATAAGTAGCCACTACTACCCTGTACATCTGTCTTTCCGGATTATAAACAATCTGTGCGCTATAGCCTTCCTTATCCAAAAAATCTTTCAAGCCTTCAGCGTTTGCTTTTACGCCAAAACTTCCACAGACTACACTATAATTCTTGATACCTTCGCCACTTACCATCGAAACCTTTTCCTCTCGAACCGTTGCGTTTGAAACGGGAGCTTGTTGCTGAGGAGCAGAGACAACCGGTGTATTCACCACAGGAGTCACTTCAACGGTCTCATTTACCTGAGGTTGTGCCAATTCTTGCTGTTTAGCCTTTTCATAAGCTTTTTTATAAGCACTTTCACTTGACTTACAAGAAGTCACCATCATAGCCAAGCACAAGCCGCCCCCTAACATCAAATACTTTTTCATCTTACTATCTGTTTTTAAATTAATATACATTTTCTAACTATATCCATCAGCCGTCCTAACATCTACATTTTATATATGGAACTATTCTTCCAAAAGATACTGCCTTCTTACTTTTTATCTCTAAACTTTCCCAAAACCTTAAAACGGACTTTACGGGTATTTCATTCATATAAACAAAAAGTATCCACAATCTAATCTTTAATAAAATTACAGCAAAAATAGTACTATTTTTATTCAGTCAGCGGGAAATGAACAAAAAAAATATTAATCACATGTAAAATGTACATAAAAGGCCAAAATAATCAAGCATTCATAGAACCAAATTCAAATAAACTCATTATTTTTGTTTGTAAACATTAAAAAGAAAGAAATGAGTATGAAAGGTTTAAGTTTATTAGCGGCATTTCTAGGCGGCGCAGCCGTAGGTGCAGCATGTGGGATTCTGTTTGCTCCGGAAAAAGGAGAAGACACTCGTTTAAAAATAGCAGAAGCTCTCCGCAAAAGAGGCATCAGGTTAAATCGCCATGAAATGAATGATTTAGTAGATGAGATTGCTGCGGGAGTCAAATCTGAAATTACTCCGGAATAAATCATGATTCCCCTCTTTTTCATGCAATAGAAAGCATTTTCCACATGGTAAAGAGGGGTTCTCTATTTTCTATTTTTATCTCCTAAAAAATTATATATGTTTGCCAACGACAAAAGTATCGAAAACCTGGAACAATTATTTATCGAATTGAAAAGGTACATAGGTTTGCAAAAAGAATATATCCGCTTGGAATTAGTTGAAAAATTGACCCTCCTGTTCTCCGGATTGATACTAACCCTCATCCTCATTATTTTGGGAATGATGGCTTTATTTTACTTTTCTTTTACCATGGCCTATATACTTGCTCCATGGGTAGGAGGACTCACAGCAAGTTATGCGACTATCACCGCATTCATCCTTCTGATATTGGCATGTATCTACTTTTTCAGGAAACAACTGATCGTTAAGCCTTTGGTTCGGTTTTTAACTAAATTATTCATGAACGACCCTAAGAACTGATAATTATGGGAACACCTAAACAGGAAATCACATTAGAAGAAATATCTCAGCGTAAAGAGGAATTATTAAAAGACATCAGGCAACAAAAAGAACTGATGAAAGCGACAGCAAGCGATTTGTTTGCTCCAGTCAAACCAACAAGCAAAACCAATGCTATCATGCATTCCATCAACTCAGGCATGGCAATCCTTGATGGAGTCATGCTAGGTATGAAAGTTATCAAACGAATCAGAAAGGCTTTTCAAAAGTAATATCTGAAAGCCGATGTACCAACACCACATCCTGATAGCCGCATTCTCTTCTTAACCAGTGGGGCAATGTACCACATTCTATAAAGTTACAAGCCGAAAACAAATTCCGGCAAGCCATATTATCAGAAGCTATATAAGCATATAACTGATGCAAGTGAAGATAACGGAAGCAGTATTCCACCAATAAATCAAGTGCCTGACTGGCTATGCCACGTTCCCGACAACCTTCTTTCACCACTATTCCTATTTCAGCCCGACTATGCAACGGATTAAAATCCGTCAAGTCTATCATCCCCAATGCATGACCACCCTTCCTGCTTTCAATCACCAAGCGAAGCTGTTTATCCATGTATACATCATTATGCATTGTTTCAATATATTGTTTCAGCACATAACGTGAGTATGGCATTGTCGTATTACTGATTTCCCATATATCCGGCTCATTTTCAATACGGAACATCAACTCCAAATCTTCCGGTTCCAAAGCACGAAGAATTATTTCTTGATTACGCATATAAGCAGTCTTCATATCACACCTCAGCTATATCCAATTCAATCATCACCCGTTTTACATCAGGCCAACAAAAAAAAGAGGCAGTAAGTCCCATCAACGCACACAAACCGCCAATATCATTCAAAGTCAAGTAATAAACAAGCAAATTACCCCATACCACTATAGCAAGTAGCAACAATCGAAGTTCACTCCACCTGCGATACAAGCCCAAAGTCTTCAATAAGGCAAACCGACGTATTTTTTTCGCTAATGCCAAACTAAACAATTTCAACGAGAACGGTATCAATATCACCGCACAAAGAATGCCCGCTGTTTCCAAATAATATTCCATCCAAGGAATCCCCGCATAGGCACCGTCCGCCAAAATACCCGACTCAAAACAAACAACCAAACCTACAGCAACCATCCAAAGGGCTGCATACTCAACACGTTGTACTGCTACTAACTTTTTTATTTCTTCCATTTTTCCTTTAATTAATGCCGGTAAAAGGTATTCGATTCACAATAGAACGTCCCAATGTCACCTCATCCGTGTACTCCAATTCATCACCAATGGAAATGCCCCGTGCTATGACACTTAATTTCACATCGAAGCCTGCCAGTTTACGAGAAATATAAAAATTCGTTGTATCTCCCTCCATAGTCGGGCTCAAGGCGAAAATAATCTCTTTCACCATACCCTCCTCTACTCTTTTCACCAAACTTCCTATTTGTAAGTCGCCCGGACCGATACCATCCACTGGAGAGATAACTCCCCCCAACACATGATACAGGCCTTTAAACTGCTGGGTATTCTCCACCGCCATCACATCCTGAATATTTTCCACCACACAGATAACCGACGTATCCCTTAGCGGATTCGCACAAATTCCACATAGTTCCGTATCCGAAATGTTATGACACATTTTACAGTATTTCACCTCGTGTTTCAGCGTAACGACCGCATTACCGAACGCTTCTACCACGGAAGTTTCCTGACGAAGCAAATGCAACACCAGCCTCATCGCCGTTTTACGTCCTACGCCAGGAAGTTTGGCGAATTCGTTTACCGCTTTTTCCAATAATAAGGAAGAATATTGTTGAGTCACTTTTCTGTCATTTTTGCTTTTTCTTGGTGCAAAGATAACAGAAGAATAGAGATTTTACCCTATCTTTGCCCACAAAAAACACGATGAGCGGTATATATATCCTACTGACCATATTCATATATTTCGGGCTGTTACTGCTTATTCCACGTATCACCAGCAAGCACACAGCCAATAACGACGCGTTTTTTCGAGGCAATCGGCAATCCCCTTGGTATATCGTATCTTTTGGCATGATTGGAGCGTCCCTCTCAGGAGTCACTTTCATATCAGTCCCGGGAATGGTGGGAAACATAGATATGACCTATATGCAAACCGTTTTCGGGTTTTCTGTCGGATATCTGGTTATCGCACACGTTCTGCTGCCTCTATATTATAGGTTGAACCTTACTTCCATTTATACTTATTTGGGTGACCGCATCGGCCAACGTGCCTATAAGACAGGGGCTTCCTTCTTTTTGCTTTCGAAGATGATTGGAGCAGCTGCCCGCCTATATTTGGTATGCCTGATTCTCCAGAACTTCGTATTCGGCCCCGTACACATTCCTTTTTTCCTTACGGTCATCGGTATTGTCATACTCATCTGGCTCTATACGCACCGGAGTGGAATCCGAACCATCGTATGGACAGACGGTTTGCAGACATTCTGCCTGATTGCGGCATTGGGACTTATTCTGTATGAAGTATGTACGAAGATGAATCTTGATTTCGGAGGATGGCTACGGATCATTCATTCCAACGAGCACAGCCGGATATTCGTATTCGATGACTGGCAATCCAAACAGAATTTCTTCAAACAATTTATCAGCGGCATATTCATCACTATTGTCATGACCGGTCTCGACCAAGACATGATGCAAAAGAACCTGACATGCCGCAATTTGAAAGAGGCGCAAAAGAATATGTATTGCTACGGCTTTGCTTTCATCCCCGTCAATTACCTGTTTCTCACACTGGGTATCCTACTGTTACTGCTGGCACCTCAAATGGGATTACAAATACCGGCAACCAGAGACGATATCTTACCAATGTTCGCCGCCAACGGACTTTTAGGATTCCCGGTATTGGTATGTTTTACCATCGGTATTATAGCCGCCGCCTTCTCCAGCGCAGACTCCGCCCTCACGGCACTGACTACCAGTTTCTGTGTGGACATTCTGAATGTAGGGAAACTTACCGAAGAAAAGGCTGTCCGTAAAAGAAAACAAGTGCATTTCGGAGTATGTGTCCTCTTTATTCTGTTCATTTTGTTATTCAAGGCAACGAACGATAAAAGTGTCATCGATGCTATATATACCATCGCTTCTTATACATACGGACCGTTGCTCGGTCTTTTCACTTTTGGCCTCTTCACCAAGAGGATGCCGAGAGACCGATGGATCCCATACGTGGCCTTCGCTTCCCCTTTCGTCTGTTACGCCGTGGACGTTTTTACATTCCGGTATACAGGCTATCAATTCGGATACGAAATGCTTATGTTCAACGGTCTGTTAACTTTTACCGGACTTTTTCTATTGTCAATCTATAAAACACGAAAAAAGTATGGAAATAACGAGCGCAGATTTCATTATCAGTAATACGCAAGTAAGCAAATGCCCACAAAACGGTTTGCCTGAATACGCATTTATCGGCCGTTCCAATGTAGGAAAGTCGAGCCTTATCAATATGTTGACCAAACGTCCCAAACTGGCCATGACTTCCTCTACCCCCGGAAAGACTTTACTCATCAACCATTTTCTCATCAATAAGAAATGGTATCTGGTAGACCTCCCCGGATACGGATATGCCCAACGAGGAAAGAAACAACAGGAGAAAATTACCCGAATCATCGAGGACTATATTCTGGAACGCGAGCAGATGACCAACCTGTTTGTTTTAATTGATGTACGTCTCGAACCGCAAAAAATAGATATGGAATTCATCGAATGGTTGGGAGAGAACGGTATACCTTTTGCCATCATCTTCACGAAAGCAGACAAACTCACCGTCAACAAGGTACGTACCAATGTAGACCTCTATATGAAAAAGCTACAGGAAGAGTGGGAAGAGCTCCCCCCTTATTTCATCACCTCTTCCGAAAAGGGAACCGGACGGAACGAAATACTGGACTATATTGCGGAAATCAACCACTCATTGTAAACAGGGATATGCGTTATAACACGTCATTCTCAGAACTACAATTTTAACGTGAGTTCGAAATAAGAATTAATATATTCATTTGATTATTAAGAGCATAGCGATAAATGCATTGAATTTATAATGCCGAATTATAACCTTTAAACGATTACCACTATGCTCTCAGAGTCCAAAGTCACAGAGATTAATCCCAACCGCACGAGCGAGGCCGGGATAGGGCTGTTCTTGTCCTGTTTCATTCCCACGATTTCCACAAAAAAAAGAAAAAGAAAGTAGAAGGAAAAACTCTTAAGAAACTCCGCCGAAACTCTCGGAGTTTTCGGAAAGATTCTTAAGAAAGTTTTGGAAAACTCCGACAGTTTTTCCGTTCCTTCCGATATCCGTAAAGAGTGCATTTCATTCATCTTCACTTCTTCACTTTCGCGCGGATATGCACGCATTGAAACAAATAGAATATCTTTACTATAAGTATTTGATTCGTAGTTGATTGTAAGGACATGAAGATATGAAGATGAACGAACTTTTATATGAAAAGCAATGCCAAGGAGGCTGCTGGATTGCCAATTCCCTGTCGGCTATCGCAGCCTATTGTTTCCTTGAAAAGAAACCTACCATTAAGGTGAACTTTATCAATGACGGGTTACTTACTATTTTCTGATTTTATTTCGAACTCACGTTAATTTATATATTAGTACAAACAAATTTTCAAACATTAATCCAAATAGCTGAGTATTTTAAAGCCAAATTACTGAAAAATACCACACCAAATTACTGAATATTGAAATCTTTAGTTAACTTTGTAAGCGCAAATAGTATGATTTATGAAAGGTTACAGACATCGAATAATAGATAGTTTGCTGAAAAAGAAATTCCAAGCTAAAGGAGCTGTATTAATAGAAGGTCCTAAATGGTGTGGAGATACTGATGCAGCATTGACTGGATAAACTCCAATGCTTATAGATGAGTGGCAAACAGTTCCGAAGTTGTGGGATACTGTAAAATATACCGTTAACCACTGCAGAAAAATGGAGCAATTCATCCTTACTGGATCTGTTGTTCCAAACAAAGAAGCTGAAGTAGAAAGAGAGAATACTGACCTGATATTTACCCCACGGCCATTTCATAGAATCACCGATAGAGGAAGATACAACTGAGAAATGTCCTTTCTAAGAAATAATTCATAATCTCATAAAAAACTAAACTACAATGGGACAAAATCCAGAAATCCATCAAGAGCCTAAGTACACTATGCGTTGGCTCGGACTCCAGAGCCTGTTTGTGCTCGGAGTTGCATTCGTATTAACCCTCGTTGCCAGCGGCATTGATGGTTTTGCATCAAGTCGTGTTGAAAGTGGCTTTTTTCACGGAACACGCTATACACTACTTTCACAGTCTATAGTGTATTGTTTTGGAGTGATTGTTATTACTTCAATGTCTCTTATGCTGATTGAAGTGGCTTTTCGCAAAAGTATCAATTACATTCAGTACGTACTCATTGCTATGGCATTGACCTTGTTCTATCTGATACTTCTCGCAATGTCGGAGAAACTGAATTTCGAAGTATCCTATGCTATTGTTTCCGCAATGACAATATGTCTTATAGCCTTATTCATTAAGGGAATTACCCGAAACATTAAGGCTGTTGAACTATCTTCCGGAATTCTAATTATCGAGTATGGACTGATGTTTTTTCTGATTAAATTTGGCTCTATGGCTCTATTGGTTGGCAGTCTGTCTTTATTCCTACTCATTGCGTTGGCAATGTACCTTACCCTTAAGTTGAAAGTTGAAAACGAAGAGTTGGTAATAAAATAGTCATGGATAATCTACAGATGCCACCACCAATACCATACAAACGACGTATGTCATATGGTATAAAAGTACTTCTATTGGGTCTGCAAAGCGTACTTCTGATGATTGGTGCTCTTGCAATATGGATTATTTCATATTCGCGAGATGAGAGCAATAGAGATATCGCGGAACAGATAGTAAAAGAATGGGGAGGATCAGTCTATATTCAGGGGCCTACTGTCAAAGAAAATCTTGACAGCACATCGTGGTTTAGACCAGAGACATTTACCTGCAATGCTAATGTTGAAACAAAATCATTGCATCGAAATATCTATGAAGCAGAGGTGTTCAATGCTCATGTGGCATTCGCTGGTTCATTTAACAAAGACCGTATCTCTATTGCCTCAGATACTATTTTTCTCGAATTAGGAATAAATACCAAACAATTAGCAAAACTTACATCCTTGAAAATCGGAGGGAAAACCATTGATTGGCATAAATCTGACTATTTCCTTTTTGCTAAGGTTGATATAAAAGACATGCCTCAGACCATAGAGTTTTCGACTAATCTTGAAATTCATGGCTCCGCCGCACTTTTCATTAAACAGATTGGTGACCAATCATTGGTAACTATTGATGGAGAGGCTCCGAACCCTTCATTCAGAGGCAGTAGCCTTCCGGATGAAAGGAATCTTCGCGGAAGACGTTTTTCTGCCCGATGGGAAAGCGACGTGACTCCGGTAGATGTGACATATAAAGACGATTGCGGATTTGTTGGCACAAACTTTCTTGTCGGAGTTGACCGATACCAAAAAGTATCACGTTCATTGAAATACGCATTCATAATCATCCTGCTGACATATATAAGCGTTTCGTTCACTGAGATTGTCATGAAGCGCAACGTCCCCTTGCTGAACTATTTTCTGATAGGAGCTGCGCTCATAATCTTCTACACACTATTATTGTCATTCTCCGAACATATGTTATTCGGAATTGCCTACATGATCGCATCGCTAATGACCGTTGCGCTGATTGCCGGATATATGTGTAAGATGCTCTGTTCAAGAAAAATTGGTTTTGTAATAGGATCAATCCTCACCTGTCTTTATATAAGCTGTTACATTCTCCTCTCACTCTCCACCTACGCTCTCCTCCTTGGCAGTCTAATTCTTTTCATAGCACTTGCAGCCATGATGTACGGTTCATTACAAATAAAACGTTGATATAGAATGGCATACGTTATAAACTATAATTTATGATACTTCATTATGGTATATGGAGTTTGATTTATAACAAACCATATAAAGGTATAAGAATATTCCATAAAGGTTATAATGATACAACCTTTTTTGATCATTTTTTAGGACATATCACAGACTTATTATATTACCTCTTTGAAAAAAGTAGAAAGATGCACACCAGATCTCCTCGGCGGACATCCCCAAGGAGTTGAAGAGATTCAATAAGGCGGCCATGGGGAGTACAACGCATATGCGGCCCAGCTGTCTATTGTCCATGATGAGAAGAAGGGCGCACACCCATTACAGTAACGGGTATTGGGTGAAGAAAGCGTAGAGAACAATAATTAGGGATATTCAGAATTTAGTCAACTAATTATTTGCCAATATGATAGATATTTTGTAACTTTACAAAGAA